>NZ_JBOZWP010000060.1:0-555 GCF_050865035.1 Shewanella sp. GXUN23E
GTGGTGGGCGACAGCCTCACCGTGACCGACCAGGCCGGTAATGTGCTGTTCTCTGGCCCCGTCACCCAGGCCATGCTGGACAATGGTCTGGCACTGAGTGTGGCGGCGCCGGCGAGTGGCACCACCCTGACTGTGACGGCCACCGTCACCGACCCGGCAGGTAACAGCGCTTCGGGCAGTGACAGTGCGCTGCTCGATTACGGCGTGGGCTCAGGTGCACCAGCCAGCCCCACTGTGGTGATTGTTGAGGATGCCAACAACGATGGCTACATCAATGACGCCGAGCTCAGCGGTGATATCAACATCACCGTGACCCTGGGCGCCGGCACCGCCGTGGGCGACAGCCTCACTGTCACCGACCAGGATGGCAATGCACTGTTCAGTGGCACGGTCACCCAGGCGATGCTGGATAACGGCCTGAGCCTGACCGTGACCCCACCGGCCAGTGGCACTACCCTGACCGTGACCGCCACCGTCAGTGATGCGGCCGGCAACAGCGCCAGCGGCTCAGATGCCGCCACCCTCGATTATGGCGTGGGCTCAGGCGCGCCTGCC
>NZ_JBOZWP010000061.1:0-532 GCF_050865035.1 Shewanella sp. GXUN23E
TATGAGCCTGCCATACGCCTATGACGTGTATGCCGCGACGCCGGACAATCAGGCGCACCAGCTGGCCATCGCCGGTCAGTATCGTCTGGATACCACTGTGCTTAATGGCCGGGTGGTCGCAGGCCGCATGATCCAGGATGACGCGCTTATTCAGGTGGCCGGTAACCCGCTGCAAAGCTGGGATGGTCAGGTCGATACTCTGGATGCCAAACTGGCTGCTACCTCGATGCTGACTCCGCGCCTGCGCGTCGGCGGCAGTGTCGATTACTCAAAGCGTGACAACGACTCATCCGTGTATGAGTTTATGCAGCCGCGCCTGAGCTATGACGCCATCAGCAACTCATTTAAGCAAAACACTGTGCTGGATAGCGAGCGTCAGACCATCAAGCTGAACACCGCCTATCGTCTGGCGCCGGGCTATCGCCTGCAAGCCGGTTACGACTTCAAACAGGTTGAGCGTCATTACGGCGAGCGCGAGCAGACCCGTGACAACACCCTGTGGGCCGAGCTGGATATCCGTACTTTCGAGACT
>NZ_JBOZWP010000062.1:0-532 GCF_050865035.1 Shewanella sp. GXUN23E
CATGAGCCTGCCATACGCCTATGACGTGTATGCCGCGACGCCGGACAATCAGGCGCACCAGCTGGCCATCGCCGGTCAGTATCGTCTGGATGCCACTGTGCTCAATGGCCGGGTGGTCGCAGGCCGCATGATCCAGGATGACGCGCTTATCCAGGTGGCCGGTAATCCGCTGCAAAGCTGGGATGGTCAGGTCGATACCCTGGACGCCAAGCTGGCCGCTACCTCGATGCTGACTCCGCGCCTGCGTGTCGGCGGCAGTGTCGATTACTCAAAGCGTGACAACGACTCATCCGTGTATGAGTTTATGCAGCCGCGCCTGAGTTATGACGCCATCAGCAACTCATTTAAGCAAAACACTGTGCTGGATAGCGAGCGTCAGACCGTCAAACTCAACACCGCCTATCGTCTGGCGCCGGGCTATCGCCTGCAGGCCGGTTACGACTTCAAACAGGTGGAACGTCATTACGGCGAGCGCGAGCAGACCCGTGACAACACCCTGTGGGCCGAGCTGGATATCCGTACTTTCGAGACA
>NZ_JBOZWP010000007.1:0-180842 GCF_050865035.1 Shewanella sp. GXUN23E
AAGATGGAACGCAGAAATTTCTTGAAAATGAGCGCCGCACTGGGCGCGGCTGCCACCGTATCCGGCTGTAACTCCAGCTCGAAGGATGCCAACGTGGTGCCGCCACAGCCTCCTGTCAGCGAAGAGCAACTGAACTGGTCAGCCTGTCTGGTGAACTGTGGCTCCAACTGTCCGGTGAAGGTATACAGCCGAGATGGTGTGATCACCCGTATCGAGTCAGATCATGAAACCACTGATGAGTATGGTGTGAATCATCAAATCCGCTGTTGTCCCCGTGGCCGCTCGCTGCGTCAGCGCACCTATGCCACCGACAGACTGCGTCAGCCAATGAAGCGGGTTGGCGCGCGTGGTGAGGGCAAGTTTGTACCTGTCAGCTGGGATGAAGCCTACGCTGCAATCGGCAGCAAACTGCAGCAGATCGCCCAGGATCAATCCAAGGGCCCTGAGTCCATTTACATGCATTACGGTACCGGTGCCTATTATGGATTTGCCGCCAACACCAACACCTGGGGACGCCTGCTGAACATCAATGGCGGCTTCCTCAATCACCACTGGGATTACTCCTGGGCCGGTGCTTATGCGGCTTGTATTGCCACTTATGGCGATCAGTGGGACAGCATTGCCGGCACCACACTGGATCAAATTGCCAAGTCGGATCTGTTCGTTGGTTTTGGTTTTAACCCCAATGAAATCCGTATGAGTGGCAGTGGTGAAGGCTATGACTTCATCAAGGCGCTGGAATCCAACACCCGCAACATCAAGGTCTGGATGGTTGAGCCCCGCTATACAGACTCCATGCGTGGCAATGAAGATCACTGGCTGCCTGTGCGTCCGGGAACCGATGCCGCGCTGGTGGAAGCCATCATCCATGAAATGATCCGCTCCGGTTATGTCACCGCCAAAGTGCAGGGATTCCTGGATAAATACGTGGTGGGTTTTGACAAGGCATCACTGGTTAATGCCAAAGCGGCGGTCGCATTGAATGCCGATCCATTTATCGCATCCCACGCTGAATTCATTGACCCTGATGAGAACTACCACGATTACATCATGGGTGTGGGCAAGTTTGCCCAGCAAGGCCCAAGAGATATGACCTGGGCTGCAGGTGTGTGCGGTATCCCTGAACTGAAAATCAAGGCACTGGCCGATGACATCATGAATGCCAGCGCGCCTTATATCAGTGCCGGCGCCGGTATTAGCCGTCATGCCAATGGCGATCAGGCCACCCGTGCGGTTTACACTCTTGCCATTATGACCGGCAAATTGGGTCTGGAAGGGGTTAACAATGGTGCCATGCCTGCCAGTTACAGTTTCGCCGTAGCCGGTATGCCAACCGGCAGCAACCCGGTTGATGTGACCATTCCGGTATTTACCTGGTCCGAGGCGATTGTCCGCGGCCAGGAATTTACCGGCGTGCGTGATGGTGTGCGTCTGGCCGGCAGCTCCAATGAGCTGGTAGATCACAACCAAACCCGTTTGAAGTCCAATATCAAGGCCATCATCAACTGTGCCGGGAATGCGCTGGTCAATCAGCATTCAGACAGCAATGGCACCGCTGAAATTCTGCGGGATGAGAGCCTGTGTGAGCTGATTGTGGTCTGTGATTGCTGGATGACCCCATCCGCCATGTTTGCCGACTACCTGCTGCCGGACAGCACCTGGCTGGAATCCAATGATTTTGCCAATGACAGCTACGCGTCCGGACAGATGGCTTACGCCACCTTTATGAGCAGTGCGCTCAAGCCTTTGGGTGAGTCCCGGTCCATGTACGACATCTGTACCGGTATTGCCAAAGCGATGGGCAAAGAACAGCAATACACAGAGGGCAAGACCTCCCAGCAATGGTGCGAAGAGCTGTATCAGCAGACCAAAGCCATGCACCCGGATATCGAATGGCCTGCCAGCTATGCCGAAGCGCAGCAGACCGGGGTGTTCCGCAAATATATGCCAGCCTCCAGCGTGGCACTGAAGTCGTACATTGATGATCCAGTAGCCAATCCAAGACCAACGGTATCGGGCAAAATCGAGCTGTATTCGCTGTCGCTGGCACGCAAGGCCGCGACCTGGACACTGCGCGAAGGCGATGAAATCACCGCGCTGCCCAAGTACACAGTGACCTGGGATGGTTATCAGGATCAGCAGGCCATCGACAAGGGCTACGATTTGCAGCTGTGCGGTTTCCACACCAAGGGCCGGACTCACTCCAGCTATCACAACGTGCCCTGGCTGCGTGAAGCGGTGGAAGATGCGGTATGGATGAACCCGGCAGATGCGGCCCAGCGCAACATTGCCGATGGTGATCTGGTACTGGTTTACAACGACCGCGGCACCATTGAGATGCCGGTCAGAGTCACGCCACGGGTGGTGCCCGGGGTATGTGCCATGGGGCAGGGTGCCTGGTACAAGCCGGACCCAAGCGGCAACAAAGGGCCATCCGGCCATACGGTGGATTTGGGGGGCTGTATCAACACCCTGACCAAGTATCACCCATCACCAGTGACCAAGGGCAACCCACAACACACCAACCGTGTAGCGGTCGTCAAAAAAGGATAATCGGGGATCGAAACCATGACACAACAAACTCAATACGGATTCTATTTTGACAGCAGCAAGTGTACTGGCTGCAAGACCTGCCACGTTGCCTGTAAAGACCGGCTGGTGGGCCTTATCCGCGCTGCTGACAATGTGCAGCAGGCCGGTGTGGCGGCGTTGCCCGGCGTGGTCTGGCGTCGGGTGTATGAATATGGCGGTGGTATCTGGCAGCAAAACAGTGATGGCAGTTACGAGCAGGATGTATTTGCCCACTATGCGTCCATCGGCTGCAATCACTGCTCTGAGCCAGTGTGTGTAAAAGCCTGTCCGACCGGTGCTATGCACAAGCGTCGTGACAACGGTCTGGTGCTGGTGGAAGAGTCGCTGTGCATTGGCTGTCAGTCCTGCTCGCGGGCCTGCCCTTACGATGCGCCGCAGCTGGATCCTCAGCGCAAGATCATGACCAAGTGCGATGGCTGTCAGGACCGACTGCAACAGGGCAAAAAGCCAGTGTGCGTGGACGCCTGTCCGCTGCGGGCACTGGATTTCGATACCATGGAAAAGCTGCAAGCCAAATATGGTGATGGCGACGGTCACTTCGCACCTCTGCCTTCTCCCTCGATCACAACGCCCAACCTGATCGTCAAGGCGCCGCGCAATGCCAGAGGCAGTGGCCGTATCCTCAATATCAGAGAAGTGTAATCCCTGCAGGAGAGTCGCCTTCGGGCACTCTCCTTTTTTCGTGAAAGAGTATGAATACAGATATCGACACTATTCGCAGCCTGCAGGGGATAGCCAATGTACTGCAAGCCCAGCTGCTGGAGCTGCCTTGCGCAGCACTGCTGGATCAATTCAAAACCGCTGATCTGGCTGCGCACTGGCCACGCCTGACTGATTCTGCTGCTGAGACTAAAGGGATTGAGCTGCTGGCAGATTTTCTGGCGAACTGGCAAGGCGGAGAGTCGCAACTGATTGAGGTGCAACTGGATTATGGTCGACTGTTCAATGGTCCGGGAACGCCGCTTGCTGCGCCATGGGGCTCGGTCTACCTGTCGCCGCTGGGGCTGCTGAATGATGCGTCCACCCTGACACTGATGAACTTCTATCAGGCCCATGATATTCGGGTCGATTTCAACCGTAATGAGCCGCCGGATCATCTCGGTCTGTTGCTGGCAGTTGAGGGCTTTTTGCTCGGCCGCATGCTGGACGATGACACTGGCTATGCGGCCAGTGTACTCACAGAGTTGCATCATACTCATGTTAAGCCCTGGGCCGGGCGTTGTCTGGCATTGGCCGGGGAACATGCCCAAACCGGGCTGTACGCCGGGATGGTGATGCTGGCAGAAGTTTATTTTCACGCACTGGAGCAACTGCTCGATAAGCGCACCTGAGTTGCGCGCCAATCCGGCGTCGGGTGATGAGCTGATAGTCATTCTCCCGACACCTGAACTCTATGTGTTGAATCACACTAATCCGTTATTGCAGCCCGGTTTTGGAGAGGGGGGACACATTTGGGCCGGGGCGCAAATGTTAGAATGCAGACAGGCGGAAATCATCAGGTATTATCCATGTTAAGTGCAATTTCTCTGGGCATTGAAGAAAAAAAGAAATCGACCTTGTTCTTTCCAGGTGATGTGAATGACAGGGTAACGGATTTCTTTTATGCCAACGGTCGTGAGTTGCAGCTGAAAAAAGGAGAGCAGCTGAATAAGAATCTGTTGCTGAATAATTTTGTCTACCTGGAAAGTGGACTGATTTTTTATTCCAAAAGAACCAATGACTTTACCCGTCCTAAATTTCTTAATGTGATATTTCCCGGGCGTTTGACCGATTATCATTTATTGCTGGATGATGGCTGTACCTGCTGCAAAAGCATTATGGCCGCAAGAGACAGCAAGGTTATCACCATAGATAAACAACTCATCAAAAAATTAGTGACCGAAGACACTGATTTATTTATGCAATTTATGTACGACGCGGCGTATTACACAGAGCGGCAAACCGGTCTGGCGATTTTCCTGCTGACATCATCACCTGAAGATAAATTGATCAAATTTCTGTTTGATATTCTGGTGGTGCTGAATGTGCCATTTAACAGTCGCTGGTTAACCATAGATTTGAAGCTGACCCGGGATGAAATTGCCGATATTCTGCATATCAGTACCATTAAACTGGATCTGATGCTGGGACATTTCAGAAAGCAGGATTTGCTCACCCGGGTAGACAATAAACTCTGTATTAACATAGATATATTCCTTGAACTGTCGCCCTGTCCGCTGGGCCGGGAAGATGCCCGAGGCTGTCAGTCCAACAACATGCAGAAATTCAAACCCAGAAATATGATCGATATGAATTGCCGTTAGCCCCAAGACTGCGGGCTGCAGCGATATTTCGTCCGTTCAGTTTCAACTCAGTTGCGGTCTGGCACCGATTTAGTCCCGGTTTAGCCTGTCTGTGTCCGACTTGTCTGTTGAGTTGCTAAAAAGTCTGATGTTGACCAATTTGCCTGAAATTAAGCCTGTTAGCTGATATTGAGACAGTCGCCTGAAAGCAATACGACAATGACGGGATGACACAGTATTGAGGTCGAATATTCAACAGGGTGACGGATATTTATCCGAACATCAGCTGGCTTATATTAATTCCGGATTAACTGGAAGTTAGTGGCATTTTTTGGCGGTCATTCCGCTGTATAATGCATATTTTTCTGACTGCTGACAGTTTTTTATGCATGCATATCTGCGTCTAAGCAGCAGCAATTTCTTTCTCGCCGCGAGGGAGTCATTTGTTGCGCTGTTGCCATTTATTTTGATCAGCTCCAGTGTGTCACTGGTGCAGATATTGCTGGTTGCAGTTTACCCGTCACTGATCGGCAGTCAGGTAGTCGGTGTGCTGGAAAGTTTTTCGCTGACGCTCAGTTATGCCTTTCCCATGGTCATGATGGTGTCGCTGTCGGTGCATTTTGCCAAGTATCTGCGATTGTCCGTGCTGGGGGTGATGACTTTATCCCTGCTGGTGCTGCTGGCGGTGCATGTACATGTTCAACCGGGTAATCCTTTTATGGATTATGCCTATCAAATCTCCAATGATCCCAGGGTGTTTATCCTGCCAGTGGTGGCGGCTTATGTATTGAAAGGGCTTTCCGTGAGGGGCCCGCTTAACGTTGGCCGCAAGCACGGGCTGAACTCCTATCTCGCGTTGCACCTGAATCTGGTGTTGCCCATTGTGATCGGTTTTCTGGTGCTGCTTGGTGTATTTCTGTTGATTGAACAGCTGTTTGCGCTGATCGAATGGCATCTGAACAACACTATGAAGGAGCTTGGTCCCAAATCACTGTTGCTTGGGCTCAACGGGCTGCGGCTGGTATTCTGGTCGCTGGGGATCCACGGCGACAGTGCCTATATGCTGTTTCCTTCGCTGGTGCAGAACATGCAGCCGGTAGCGGAGGGGATCCATGTGCGCAATTTCATAGATCTGTTCGCCAGCATGGGTGGCAGCGGCGCCAGCCTTTCTCTGCTGCTGGCGATTTTCTGGCAGGGGCGGGGACATGCCAGACGGGTCGCCAAAATTGCGCTGCCGTTTTCTCTGTTCAATCTCAATGAGCCGCTCATCTATGGTTTGCCGGTGGCATTTAATCCCAGACTGATGCTGCCATTCGTGCTGGTACCCTGCATCAATATTCTGCTGACTTATCAGGCGCTGGACTGGGGCTGGCTGAGTTTCAATGGTCAGGCGTTTCCCTGGATAACCCCGCCGCTGCTCAATGCCTGGATAGCCAGCCACAGTGTGACAGTGGTGCTGTTCCAACTGATGCTGATCATTCTGGGGGTATTTGTCTATCTGCCCTTTGTCCGGGCTTCGGTGTGGGAGATCTCTGTGGGCGAAGAGCAGGATGGTCAGGGCAGGAAGCTGCAGATAGAGGAAGATATCGGAACCCAGGCCGAGGCGAACTATTTTCAGGAACAATCCACGCGGCTGGTTGATCACAAGCAGGTATACCGGGTGATCGACAGGGTGCTGTCCGGTGAACTGCTGATGTATTTTCAACCCAAGCTGGCAATGGCGTCGGGTCAGGTGGTGGGATTTGAAGCGCTGCTCAGGCTGCAGGAGCCGGATGGCCGTATTTCTCCGCCTTTCTTTATCGATACCCTGCAGCGGGCCGGTTACGCGCTGACACTCGACAGGTTTGTGATTTCCGCCGTGGCTGACACTCTGGAGCAATGGGCCAGAGAGGGATTCACTCCCAGGGTGGCGATAAACCTGTCGCCGGACAGCCTCACCAACAAAGAGCTGATGGCGCTGCTGAGACGAAAACTCGGCCCCCGGGCTGCGCAGGTCGAAATTGAGATTTTAGAGAGCGCACTCATTGAGGATGTCGGACAGGTGAATCAGTGTCTTAAGTCCCTGCAGGAGAAAGGGTTCAGCTTTATGCTGGATGACTTTGGTACCGGCTACTCCAGTCTGGGCCTGCTGACTCAGCTGCACATCAACGGCGTTAAGCTTGATAGAAGCATGTTGACCAAGGCCTGTGATGGCCGCGGCGAGTTGCTGTACCGGCAGATTTGCAGTCTGTGTCTCAGTCAGGGGTTGCAACTGGTGGCTGAAGGGGTGGAAACCCCCGAGGAGGAGCAGTTTGTGCGTCAGGCCGGGGTGCACTATGTGCAGGGCTGGCGTTACGGCAAGGCCATGCCGGCAGATGAAGCCCGACAATTTGCACTGCTGCCGGGCGGTTATGAGCGCTTTTTCAGTTAAACAAATGGCCCGCTGAGCGCCGTGAGCCTCAGCGGGCATGATGGGTTAGCTGGATTGTCAGGATTCAGCTTTTCAGGTTGATGTTAGCAAGCGTCAGCAGCGCTGGCAGAAACTGAGTTTCTGCGGCGGCAATCTGAACCTGCTCAGCCAGTACTTCCTCAAGAATCGACTCTGTGGTCAGGGGGTTGGCCAGTACCACCCGAAAGACGGTGCTTTTACGATGGCTGTAACCTCTGGCGGGGATGCGGGTGCGGGAGACGAAGGATTTTCCCTGCTCGCGCTGGGTTTTCTGAATGAACTGGGTGAGGCTGTCCAGCAGGCTGTTGAATTGCTCAAGCAACTGAGTGTCGCCCCGGGTTTTGGCGCTCGCCATGGCTGCCTGAACTTGAGCTGGCACATAGCGGTAGGTCAGCAGGCACAGCTCAGGTTGGCTTGTCAGTTCGAAATCAGGATGCGCTTCAATCAAACCGGCGAAGTGCCTGGCTTTTTCCAAACTGTTATTGATCAGAATTTCATAGCCCTGCTGGCCGATAATCTGCAAACAGGCGTGCACCAGCATGGCCATGCCGGGGCGCGAGCCTTCCAGCGTCTGGCTGCCCAGATCTTTCGAGCCTTTACGCAGAATGTATTCGGCGTGGTGCACTATGCTGCGGGTCGAGGTCGGGTCTTTAAACAGCACCATACCTGCGCCCATGGGCACATACATCTGCTTGTGGGCATCGATGGTGATGGAATCAGCCAGCTCTGCGCCCGCCAGCAGGTGACGGTATTTGCTCGACAGCAGCGTCGCGCCGCCCCAGGCGGCATCGACATGGAAGTGACACTCAAGCTCAGCCGCCAAAGCGGCAAGCTCTGGCAGGGGGTCGATATTGCCTGTCTCTGTGGTACCGGCCACGCCGACGATGGCCATTACCCGGATATTGCGCCGCGCCAGTTCCTGCGCTTTGGCACGCATGGCGGCCATATCCACCCGGTTGTGCTCATCGGTGGGGATGCTGATGATATTGTCCCTGCCAATGCCCAGCAGATCGGCGGCCTTGCCCAGTGAGTAATGACCACGCTGGGACACCAGAATCGCCAAATCCTCCCAGCCATAAAATTTGAGTGCGCGGTGCAATCCTTCACGGCTGATGCCTTTGAAACTGCCTTTGGGAGCGAGCAGCTTATTGCGGGCGATCCACAGCGCCGTGATATTGGCCACTGTGCCGCCGGAGCAGAAGGCGCCCAGCGCGTGGTCACTGGAGTGCAGCCAGTTTTGATAAAAAGCGTCGTCAGCGCGGTACACCAGATGGTGCATCATCCCCAGCACCTGGCGCTCCAGCGGCGTAAAGGCTTTGGAGGTTTCTATCTTCACCAGGTTCTGATTCAGCCCCACCATCATCTTGGACAGGGGGAGCACAAAGTAGGGCAGTGCCGAAGTCATATGCCCGATAAAGGTCGGCGCCGCGGTGTGCACTGAATGGGCCACCAGATTGTGCATCATTTCATCGACATAGTCGGAGACGAATCTTGGCTGGCTGGGAATGGTGTGGCACTGAAAGTCTTTTTCCACCTCAGACAGGGGCTTCTCCAGTGCAGCAATGCTCTCGGTAAGAAAACCGGCCAAATCCTGAGACAGCCTGGTTTCGATTTGACCCAGGGTAGATTGTGGTGCTTCGGGTACGGTAAAAATCCGCATCACGGCAGTGTCTGATGCGGTAGCCTGACGGGTAAGTTTTGACGTCATCGATGCTCTTGTTGTGTTTTCAGTCAGCCCGCAAACCAGGCCGGGCCGCTTGTCAAAATGCAGTCACTTTACTGTAAGGGGGTACAGGCGGCAAGTGTCAGGGGGTGAATGTCTGCAGCCCGCCGGAAAAGCGGGCTGCATTGGTTCAGGTTGGCTGAAGTGACAGCAGCGCAGCCACATTGGCGGCGGTGCGCTCCAGATTCGCCGCGCCGGTTGCCAGCGCCTGCTCCAGTGTTACCGAGGCCGGCAAAATAGGGAAAATGGCTTTCATGCCATGGGCTTTGATGGCATCTGCATCCTGTCCCAGACAGCCGGCCAGCGCAATGCAGGGCACCTGCTGACGATTGGCGGCGTTGAGCACCCCCATGGGAGTCTTGCCATAGACAGTCTGGCCATCAATCCGGCCTTCGCCGGTGATCACCAGACTGCCGCCTTTGATAACATTGTCCAGATCCAGTGCGTTGACAACCAGCTCAACCCCGGGGGTGAGCCGGGCACCCAGCAGCGCCACCATGGCATAGCCCATACCGCCTGCGGCACCAGTGCCTGGCAGCAGCGCCATATGGGCCTTGTCAGGACTCTGGCTGGACACCACCTGCGCCAGTTGCCCCAGGGCTTTATCCAGCTGCAGCACCCTCTGTTTATCTGCGCCTTTTTGCGGGCCGAAAATATGGGACGCGCCGCGAATGCCGCACAGCGGATTATCCACATCACAGGCGACCTGGATCTCGCTTTGCGCCAGTGCAGGGTGCAGGCCGTCAAGCTCAATGTGGGCCAGTTGCTGCAATGCAGCGCCGCCAACGGCGAGGCTTTGGTGCTGGTTATCCAGCAGTCTGGCGCCCAGTGCCTGCAGCATACCGGCGCCGCCATCATTGGTGGCGCTGCCACCAAGGCCGAGGATAAACCGCCGGGCCCCCTTGTCCAGCGCGTGCCGGATAAGCTCGCCGGTGCCGAAACTGGTCGTCAGCAGCGGGTTGCGCAAATTCTGCGGTACCAGATGCAGGCCGGAAGCTGAGGCCATTTCAATCACCGCGGTGTTGCTGCCATCCCCCAGCATGCCGTATTGGGCCAGAACCCTGTTGCCCAGAGGCCCCGTGACTTCCAGCTGCATTTTATTGCCGCCGGTGGCATCGACAAGTGCATCCACTGTGCCTTCTCCGCCATCGGCCATGGGGACCAAATGATAGTCCGCCGTGGGAAAGACCTGTTTGAAACCACGTTCGATAGCCCGGGCTACGTCCAGCGCACTGAGGCTTTCCTTGAATGAATCAGGGGCAATGATGATTTTCATGATGATTCCTGAAACGGGGGAATCACTCCCCCGATGAGGTAAAGAGTGGATTACAACAGGATCAATGACAGAATATAAACCATCGCCATTGCGGTGCAGCCCTGAACTGCCGTCGCCATGGTTTGGGCGCGGTAAGCCTGGGAGACGCTCATGCGGCTGAACTGGGTCACTACCCAGAAGAAGCTGTCATTGGCGTGGGACACTGTCATGGCACCGGCACCAATGGCCATAACCGTCAGTACCCGGCCCATATCTGTGCCCAGGCCAATATCACCCAGCATAGGGGCGACCAGCGCCGAGGTGGCCACCAGTGCCACAGTGGATGAACCCTGTGCCGATTTCAGTGCCGCAGCGACAACGAACGGCATAAAGATACCAATCCCCAGCGCTGACAGGCTGGAACCGAGGAAATCCCCAATTGGGGTGGCTTTAATCACGGCGCCAAAGGCACCGCCTGCGCCGGTGATCAGCAGGATAGGTGCAGCGATGGTCAGGCCCTGACTGATGCGTTCGCTGAATTCTTTGAGTTTGTCACTGCTCTTGAGCAGGCTCAATGACAGCAGCAGACCAATCATCAGCGCATTGAGCGGCTGACCGAGGAAGTTCAGTACCTGCCAGATGGCATCTGTGCCAAAGGGCCTGGAGGGAAAGTTGGCGATGGAACCCAGACAGATCAGCAAAATCGGCACCAGAATTGGCGCAAACGCGGGCAGTGGCTTTGGCAGTTCACCATAGCTGGCTTTGAGCTGTTCATAGTGATGGGCCTGCTCGGTCAACTCTTGCGCGCCCTCACCATCAGGCTCGACACCGGCAAAGCGGTTGGCCCACCACAGCCCGGCCAGTGCCGCCACGGCGGCGACAAACAGACCGATGGCAATCACCAGACCCAGCTGGTTTTCCAGCCCCAGATTACCTGCGGCGGCAATCGGGCCTGGCGTTGGCGGCACAAAGGTGTGAGTTGCGTACAAACCGGTGGCCAGCGCTACGCTCATGGCCACGCTGGACACCTGCATGCGGTTGGCCAGTGACTGCTTGAGCGAGTTGAGAATGACAAAGCCTGAATCACAGAACACGGGGATCGAGACGATATAGCCGATGATCGACATGGTCAGGTTGGGGAAACGCTGTCCCAGCAGACGGATCACCACGTCAGCCAGGGTAATGGCGGCGCCGCTTTTTTCCAGAATGGTGCCGATAATGGTGCCCAGCACAATCACCAGACCTATATAGCCGAGGATACCACCGAATCCCGAGGAGATGGTTTTGGCAATGTCGCTGGCCGGCAGACCAAAGGCGAATGCCGCCATAAAGGTGGCCAGCAGCAGAGTCAGAAACGGGTGCAGCTTGAGTTTGGCCGTGGCCAGCACAATAAAGGCCACCACAGCAACGAGGGTTAAGATGAGGGTCATGTCAGTTCTTCCGATGATTTTATTATATTTCCGCGACAACGCAGGGCGTTGGGCGGCAGTGGCTCATTATCGGTAAAACAGCGGGTGATTACTTTGTGGCAAAGCACGAATTTCCGGGAAAATCCACGGCTGATTTTGTGCGTTTGCACAACATATGGGGCAATTGGGGGCGAGGCTGGCGCAAGCCATTGGGCACGGGGGCAGAGGTTATTGCGGCCGGCTTTGGAGCAGCAATTGTGCCAGATTAAGGCGCAGCAGCTGACTCAGATTACCCGGTGTCAGGCCGGTGATGCGGCTGATTTTGTCCAGCCGGTATCTGAGGGTATTGCGGTGGATATACAGGGCCCTGGCGCAGGCACCCGGCTCACCGCCGGCGGCGATAAAGGCATCCAGGGTTTTGCACAGCTGACCGCTTTTGTCGGCCTGCATCAGCGCCAGATAGGGGCGGCTGAGTTCTTCCCCACGCCAGCTGCCGGCCAGTTCACAAAGCAGTACCTGACTTTCAAATTCCTGATACAGATACTTGGTTTGCCCGGGGCGCAGGCGCTGACCTATGGCCAGGGTCTCGCGGGCACTCTGATAGGAGCGGGCGATGCCGCCATCACCGGGAAAGAAATGCCCCAGGGCGATATTGAGTTTACGCCGTGACGGGGTGGGCAGGCGTTCAAGCAGACGGTCAATCCGTTCGCTTTCGGCGTCACTGCTCCAGTTTTTGCCATCAAGAAATGCCGGTTTGAGGATCACCAGTTGCGACAATGACGTCATGGCCACCAGATTGTCCCGCTGCGGATACTGCAGTAATTGAATAAGCTGTTTCAGCTCATCATCCTGCGCCGAACTGACTTCGATGATGGCCGCGACTCTGGGTTTGTGGATATCCAGTTCCAGCTGTCTGGCCCAGTTCACCAGCTGGGGAATATCGCCGGCACTGGCTTTGATGAGTTGCAGAATAAACTCTTCCCGGCGGCGGTTTTTCCACTGTAGCTGATCCATCAGATTGGCCTGCTCGACAATCATCTCGGCGGTCATTTTCAGCAGCTCGCCGTAGTGGCTGAGTTTGTCAGGCTCTCCGGTAATACCGATGACGCCGATGATCTGTCCCTGAAAGGTCAGTGGCAGATTGATACCGGGTTTTACGCCATCGAGCGCCGTGTGACTGGCAATGGTAACGACTTTGCCTTTGGCTATCACTTCGCAGGCGCCCTGATGCTGCTGTCCCAGACGACTGCGGTCCCCCGAGCCCAGAATGATGCCTTCGCCGTTCATCACATTGATGTTGTGACCGATAATTTTCATGGTGCGGCGAACAATCTCACCGGCGATTTTGGCATCGAGTTGATACATATCAGGTGTTCAGCAGGTGTTGGACTCTGGTTTGCAGTCGCGGCAGCAGAGTCTGTTCAAATTCCGGGTGACGTTTCAGCCACAGATTGTTGCGCGGGCTGGGATGGGGCAGCACCATCTTCTGTGGCCAGAAGGTTTGCCAGTCGGCGACGGCCCGGGTGACTGTCAACCTGCTGCCGGCCTGGCGGATAAAGGTTGCCAGGTGATAATCGATGGCGTACTGGCCGAGGATCAGGGTCAGCTCTATGTTGGTCAGCAGCGGCAGCAATTGTGGATGCCAGGTGGCGCTGCATTCCGGTCTTGGCGGTTTGTCACCCTGTTTTTTGCCGCCTTTCTCAACCGTGCCCGGATAGCAAAAGCCCATGGGAATGATGGCAAAGCAATCCGGGTTGTAGAAGGTCTGTTGGTCAACACCCAGCCAGCTGCGCAGGCGCTCGCCGCTGGCATCATCGAAAGGGCGTCCTTTATCGTGGGTTTTGCTGCCGGGAGCCTGTCCGGCGATCAGAATGCGGGCACCGCTGCCGGCCTGCAAAATGGGACGTGGCGGCAGGGGCAGATCATGCTGGCACAGACTGCATGCGCGAATGTCTGCCAGCATTGAGGTGAGTTGATCCCCTGCCATGACGGGCAGTTAACCTGCGGTCATCATCAAACCGGTTTTCTGCACGGCCCAGTAAAGGAACATGCTGAGCGCCGGGATCAGTGCCAGAATGGCCAGCAGCCGGGCTTTCAACTCCCTGGCATAACGCAGTGCAACGGCAGCAGCCAGGCACGTCATAATGCCAATGGGCGGGATAATCATGGCTGGCAGCATCAGCACCAATGCCCCCAGAGCCAGCCACAAACCGCTGTTGGCCGTGGGTTGGCGGGCAGATGAACGCAGGAGCAGCGGCAGCAGGGCGAAACCGGCTGCAATCAGGATACCACCAAGTTTAAGGGTTAAATCAGCCATACCGGCGTTGTCTTTCAGCGCCAGTACCAGCGCTGCCAGTGGCATCAGAATGCTGATCCCGGCATGGATGCGGGCAAAGTCTGAGCGGGCGTAAGGGCCGGTAAAATAAAACAGCATCTGCAATACCAGGTTCAGCAGGGTAAAGCTGCCCAATCCCAGAATAATAAAGATGGAAGCCATGGTCCCGGACGGGTCAAAGGCCAGGGCCGGAGAACTGGGAAGCATGAACGCCGCGATGGCGGCCAGAGAAAACAAGGGTATGCGCATTGACTCAATCGATTTAACTTGGGTCTGCTTAAGATGTTGGAAACCATGATTTGAATCAAGTATCAGATTTCTCTTTTTCAGGGAGTTTGAATTTGGTCACACGCCATATGCCCTGCTGCAAGGGCTGGCCGGGTGGTGGACACCTGAACATCAGGATTCAGATGTCCGTTCAATCACATCGGCTTTTGGGCATCGATACCGCTCGTTTGGGAAGGCTCGGTTGCCTGCGCTGACGCAGCCATCTGATCCGGCGCTGCTGTCTCGGGGGGCCTTGTCGCCTGAGTTGGCTCTGGTGATGACGCGCGCGGCGACGCCGGTCGGCTGAGCCACAGTCTGACCGCAAGGCCGCCAAACATCAGCAGAAAAAATACCAGATTGGATTCCAGTTTTTGCATCAGCGTTCTGGGCTGATAAGTGGCATCCAGATAGAGATATTGCTGCCCGGGCAGGTCGGCCTGATAGGCGGAGATAATCTTGTCCGGCAGGCTGTCGGCGGTCTGCAGCAGTCCGGTGAAATCCGCATCTTTCATCATCTCGGTGATTTCCGGCGCATTATTGGTCTGCAGTATATACACCACAGTGTCTTCCCGCGGGTTGACCACAGGCGTATAGAAATCGCTCGACAGCTGAATTTTGCCCTTTTTGGTGGTGCGGGTGAGTTCATAGGTGTGACTGATATCCAGCATGCCACCTTTTATACTGGCGAATACCATTTCATCCTGAGGCAATTGCACCGCCTCAAGCTGAATGTCGACAGGAGTGCTGTCCAGATTGCGCTGCTGGTAAATTTGCCACAGACCGATAAGTGACATCAGCAGGCCAACAATAAAGGCATAGTTGGCCAGTTTGAGAATAAAGTTTTTCATTAACGTTCCAGTCATCAGGGTGTTGACCCCGGAGATTAAAAATGGGGCCACAGGGCCCCATCAGTCAGGGTAGAGATATTTGCCCTCAGTCCATCTCAGTCAGGGCAGGTCGGGGGGCATCGCTCCGCCGACAAGCCCTGACGCTGACCATTGGGCTGGTTGCAGGCCTTAGTCAATGGTCACATTGATGATGTTGGAGCAGGCACCATCCTGCTCACACACCATGTAAGTGACATCCACTGAGTCATTGCTGCCGACACGGAATCTGTCGGTGAAGCGGCTTTGGCTGGTGGTGCCAACCAAGGCTTCATCGCGGTAGATTTCGAAGCTGCCAGCCTGGCTGCCACTCCATTCCAAACCAACCCGGACGCTGCCGCGACGGGATTTCAGTGCACTGTTTGCCTGCAGTACGATGTCGCTTTCAGGCACTGTGACATCAAAGTTCTGGGTGACCGAGCTTTGCACGCCATCATCGTCGGTGACTGTCAGGGTGACTGCATAGTTGCCTGATACTGTGTATCTGTGACTGACGCTGGCACCGGTCGCGGTGTCGCCGTCACCGAAATCCCAGCTCCAGGACACCACTGTACCATCACTGTCAGTGCTGGTGCTGGTGAAGCTGCCCACTGCGCCATCCCAGGTCACATCAAACGAGGCAACAGGTGGCTCATTGGGAACCTCGCCGCCATTGTAGCTGCCAGTCAGGCTCAGACCTGTGTAGCTGCTGTAGGCATTAACCATCACCCAGTAAGTGCCTTCCTGAGAGGGGGTGATGGCACAGCTTTCGTTACTGCTGCTGCTCCAGGAGCGGCAATCGAAATCACTGGTGGATGGTGCCTGGCCAAATTTCACGTACAGATCGGCATCGCCGTTGCTGCCGGCGGTGACAAAGGTCAGGTCGGTAGCGCCTGCAGGTACATCCAAAGTGAAGTATTGCTTATTGCCTGTGGTACCAGACAGGCCGGTAACTGGCACTCCATTACTCAGTGGGTCGGATTCTGGTGGCGGTGGTGGTGGTGGTGCCTCACAGGGTGTCAGGCCCACGGTGGCGAATGCCGCATCGACATCGGCAGTGTTGTAGCCTTTATCGGTGGCTGCGGATTTGACACCACAGGCACCCTCATACATCAGGCTGTTGGGCTGCCAGTAAAGCTGGTTGGCAATCACAAACACTTCGAAGGCTTTACGGGTATCCCAGCCGTCAGTGTTGGCCAGGTTGTAGAAGGCCTTATTGAAGATCCCCGAGCTGAAGTGCACATCGATGCCGTCATAGTAGTCATCAATGTGGCCGATGGAGCGGCCATCCCGGGTTGGGTCGTCGAAGTAACGCAGAGCGCCGTCACCTTTGAAAATGGAGCCACCAACCAGCCAGTCGTTGCTGTTCAGCATATAGAATTCGGCCGCTTCACCGGCCATATCTGAGAAGGCTTCGTTCATCCCACCTGACTGGTTGGCGTAAACCAGCCCTGAGTTCTGCTCAGTAAAGCCGTGGCTGACTTCGTGGGCTGAAACGTCCAGTGACACCAGTGGATAGAAGGTGGTTGCACCGTCACCGAAGGTCATGGCGCTGCCATCCCAGAAGGCATTTTCATAGTTGTTGCTGTAGTGCACGCGCATGGTCAGCTGGAATGTCAGCGGCGCGGTGTTGTACCAGTCGCTGTACATGTCATACACCACACCACCGAAGTAGTGGGCGTCATTCAGCGGCGAGAAGGCACCGTTGATCTGCTTGACGGTATTGCGCGGACACTCGTAGCTGAAGGCAGTGCTGCCAGAGGTGCCGTGATTGAGGTTAACGGTTTTGACGTTGGCATTGTTCATGGTACAGGTGGTGCCGCTTTGCTCCACATCGTTGTAACCAAAGTCGGTGCCGTATTCATATTGACCGGTTTTTTCGTTGCCGCCGGGACCTGTGCCGATATCCGCGTGGTTGATACCATCCCAGCTCTGCAGCACTTTTCCTGAATGGGCATCAATAATGCTCATCGGGCGGCTGACTTCACCGTCTGTATCCACCACAAATGAGGTCATGTACACCAAATAGGTTTCACCATTGGCTGCCGGATACAGCCACAGCTCAGCCTTGTCATCACGGGAACCCCTGAGCGCTTTACCCTGTTTGAAGGATTTGGCGATGGTCAGTGCCTTTGCGGAACTGATGGTAGGCTTCACAAACTGCTCGGCATTGTCAATGCCCGTCAATACCTGTCCGGACATGTCTGAGTACAGACCAGCATCGGATTTGGCGGCGGCGACAGACATGCCATAAACAGGAACGCCTGCAACATATTGTTGCAGGCGCTCTTTGACTTTACCTTTGCCCAGCGACACGGAGCGAACAGCCTTGAGGTCATGGCCTTTGGCCAACCCCAGCATGGCCGCCGGATTTTGGCTGCTGCGCAACATGTGAAGTTGCTTGACGTCCACCACATCGGCGGCCTGGGCAAACGAAATGCCGCAGCCAACGGCCAATGCCAGAACGGTTAATCTGGTTTTTATCATGTTGAATTGCCTTCTGCTCAAGAATGAATACCGGCATTGAAGGTGCTCTCAGAGAAATCTGGGGGCGGGTTCAAAATCCATTCTGAAAATTGATCCATGGAGTCATGACGGCCCTGTTGGCCTGCCTTTGTCTCCTGGCTCAGGGTTGCCCCAGAGCCACCCATGCATCGCCACTGGACGGGATGCGGTGTTTCTATGCTAGTGCCGCTTTCGGAGCGAGAACAACTGCACGAAAGCCTTATATTGATAAGCGTAACTGATTGAATTTCAGCGAGTAGCTATTTCCGGTTAGTAGATTGGTGTTAGGTGGGATGGGGAAATATCGCACTTCAATGCTGTTATTGTCATGTGGTAATGATGCGTCATTACGGCACTTGTCGGGTATAAAAAAAGGCCCCGAAGGGCCTTCAATGAACACGTCAGATCAGAGTTTGTATTGCAGGCTGATCATCACCAGATGGGCATCATAGTCATGATTCAGATTGCCAAAGCTCAGGACATTCCAGATAGCATCCGGAGCCAGACTGGTCGCCGGGTCATTATCCTCATACTTTTCAAAGCGATAATCCAGCCGCAGCATGGCTTTTTCACTGACCAGATACTCTCCGTACAGGTTGACACTGTGGGACTTGGCAAAATAGTCACCATAGTTGCCGGTAATGCCGGAAGTGACCTGAGTATTGCTCTTGGAATCGCCATAGTTGTAGTCCAGCCCCAGCGCCATTTTTTCGCCCATCAGCTTATCCCAGCGGGCACCGGCACCTATGTAACTGAACTCATCCTTGATGTCGCTTGACCAGGTGGGCGCGCCAAAGTTGCTGGAGCCATTTTGCTTGGACTCAATGGTCTGGGCGCCGTAGAAGGCGCTCAGCAGCAGATCTTCGGCCGCTTGCCAGCTCAGGCTCAGGTCATAACTGTAATCCGTGGATTCAGTCAGACCAATCTGAGTCTCATCATAGTCATCCAACGCGTAACGACCGGTTAAATCCAGCGTCAGGCTGTCGATGGGGGTATGGGTGATACTCAGTTCCACTGCAGTACGCTGACGGTCAGCCAGATTGTAGCGACGCAGCAACTCATTGTTTTCAGTGGAGGTCAGCTCAGAGGCCTGGAAGCGCGAGCCGTCACGCAGACCGTAATCGGCTTTCAGACGGAAGTCCCAGTTTTCCAGACTGGTGTAGTTCAGACGGGCCCACAGGTTGTTCTCGTCAGTGACTTCACGGTCCTGATAGTCGCGGTCATCGCGGCGATACTCATAGCCACCGTCCAGCTTGATGCCGGAGGTGATACGGTAATCCGCCTGCAACTTGGCGCGGTGACGACTGTGATCATAGGGCACGTTATAGGCGACGGTACCGTTGACATTGTTGATGCTGATCTGGCTCCAGGCATCAACCTGAGTCTGGTTGTCTCTGTCGTAGTAGTCGTAGCTGCCCTGCAGACGCAGATCCCGGGTCAGTTTGTAGGTGATGCGGGTATCTACGCCGGTCAGATCCACCTTGGCATCCACCGCGTCAGTGGGCAGTGCGAAGTGGTAGCCAGAGGTGACCAGTGGTTCATCCTGGGTCATCTGGCCCAGATAAGCCCGGCCTTGCAGCGACAGGGTGCCATCGTTGTAGACACCTGACAGTGACACTGTGTGTGCCTGATTGTCCGGATCCATGGCCATGTAGCCGCGGGTCTGGGCTCCGAAGGTGGGATTAAAGGCATTGTCGAATGCCAGCTCACTGTATTCGTTCTTGAACACTGAGCCTGAGTAGGCCAGGGCGGTGAACCAGTAATCGCCCCGCAGCTTGATACCGGCTTCCAGAATATCTGTGGTGTAATCCACCGGCTCTGCGAGCATCATTGACTGATTGAAGAAGCTGCCGGAGGCGGTTTTCAGGCCGGTTTTGTTTTCCCGCTGATACTCCACATAGGTGCTCCACAGTGAGTCACCTTCCAGATTGGCACCTATGCCATAACGCTCGCGCTTGAGTGACAGTTCGACCGGATGCAGGCTGGTGGCCAGCATGGTCATGCCATCAGTGGTCCCGGCCGTCACCCAGTTGGCGGGCAGAGTCAGATCGTTGCCTCCGACACCCTGATAGGGGGTCATGGCATCGTCGGTGCTGTAGGTCTTGATGGTGCGGTAGTTGAGGTTGATGTCATACACACCGGCTTTACCCACAGCCAGTTCGGCGCGGCTGGAGTCCATGCCCAGATTCAGGGCGGTAAACTCGGCCTGATAACCGGACTCGGCCTTGTGCGCCAGGTCTGCATTGACGGCATAGGCAAATTCATTGTCTGTGCCCAGCGCGTTGGCGGCGTGCACATCATCGGCATCGGCATAACCCATACCTACCGAAATGGTGCCGGATGCGCCGATATCCGCTTCACAGCGTTCGCACTTCCAAGCGTCAAATTTAACTTTGGCGGTGTTGGCATTGGCGAGGTTGTAACCGACAACCTGTTTGCTTTCTACATCCGCGGCCATCGCACCGCTGCTGGCGGCCAGCAGGGCGAGGGTGATCAGATTAAGATTGGTTTTCATTCTGCTCTCTCCCTTAGCGCTGCAGCAATTTGCCGGATGGATGGTTGGAACCGTGGATCTGGCTGTGGCAGTTCAGACAGCTGCGACCGCCGGTAAAGGCGTTGTCACCGACCTGACCACCAAACAGGGTATTGCCCAGATAGGCGTTGGAGGCGTGACCATCGGCTGCGTGGCACTGCTGACACAGCTGCGGCGCACGGGTTTTGAGCATGCCATCGTTAACACTGCCGTGAGGGTTATGACAGCTGACGCAGTTTTCGGTCACCGGGGCATGTTCCCACAGCTTTGGGCCGCGCTTCTCGGCGTGGCACTCATAGCATGATTCGTTGATGGAAGGCTTGTTCAGATCCGCCTGAGTCAGGGTACCGTGCGGGTTGTGACAGTCAGAGCAGGTCATTTCCGCCCACTTCATGGGATGTGCAGAGCGCTTGTGCAGATCGGCTTTCTGACGGGTGTGACAGCTGGTACAGACTTCCACTTCAGTCTGCTTTTTCATCACAGGATCGTTGGCAGCGTGAATATTGTGGCAGTCGGCGCAGGCCACATCGGCGTTGTCGTGGTGACCGCCGTTCCAGTTGATGCGCTGATCATCCTGGTGACAGGACATACAGACACTGTTCTGCTTTTCAACAGACAGGCTGGAGTCTTTACCAAAGGTGATCATCGGCTCTTTGCCGCCGCGGTTGTGGGTACCCATGGGGCCGTGGCAGGCCTCACACTGCAGCCCGGCCATCGGGCCTTTGCTGGAGGTCATGTCGCCGTGAGGACCTTTGAAGATGTCCATCACCTCTTCGCCTTTGCGGTGACACATCAGACAGGAGTCGGCGCCTTTGGGTGAGTACTGACCTTCAAGGAACTTCTTGTCCAGTACCTGCTCCACTTCCGCCGGGGACATGGTTTCATCCCATTTGGCAGCCTGTGCAGGCAGGGTGCTGGCCACAGCCATCAGCCCAATTGCCAGCAAGCCTTTAAGTTTATCGTTGATTTTCATAATGATTCCCTGCGTATCTTGGGTGGCAGATGGGGGCGGCAAGCCGCCCCGAAAGGTCCGGGGACCTTACATCTGCACCGCTCCATGGTTGGCAACGGTAGGCTTGTGACACAGCAGACAGGTTTCGGTTTGCGCTGCCTGGGTGGCTTCGACGTAGTCGCCATTGTAGATACCACCGAAGTCAGTGATGTGCTGCTCAGTCAGGCTGACATAAGGCGAACCAATTTCATGACAGGAAGTACAGGTCGCAGCGATAGGGGAACTGTACAGACCTGCAGCCGTGGCCAGAGCGCCTTTCACCTTGAAGGAATCCAGGTTGAAGTCGTTGTGGCACTGGGCACAATCACCGCCAATCAGATCATGGAAGGCTTTGTGGGTCTTGTGCAGTTTCATCTCCAGCGCACCACGGTTTTTACCTGAGGCGTAGGTTCCGTGTGGGGTATGGCAGGATACGCAGCCATCAACGCCGACCACTTCTTTACCGTCAACGATGCGCGCCAGTTGGTCGCTCATGACGAAGCCAGCATGGTAACCCTTGTGAATGTCGAAGCTGTCGCCGTGACACTCCATACAGGTGGCGTAATCCACTGAATCAGTGTGACGCATGGAAGGCGCCGCATCGGTAGCAGTGGCAAATACCAGATCGGCCTTCATACCGGTAAAGTCAATGCCCGCTCCACAATCCACGGCGGTCTTGCCATCGTTGCACAGACCCAGACCAATGAAGCTGAAGGCGGTATCTGTGTAGCTGCCATTGGTGGTAACTGGCAGGGCGGTCGTGGTCCATACAAACTTGTTGTCGGCAATGGCGACGCCTTCACCCAGCACGCCACCCTTGACCAGATCCTTGGATACTTTCTTGTAATCGGTAACCGGTGCAGGGTTGTATCCCATGATAGGGAAGTTGGGGCCGACGTTGGTGATGGTTTCCAATTGCTGGATTTGGCTCAGCATCTGCTGTGCATCCAGCGCCTTGCCTGTGGCATCGACGATACCTACGCTGATGGTTCCCAGCTTGGTCTGAGGATCGATGCTCAGGCTGGACTCCAGGCCATAGCTGTTGATCAGGTTGCGCTTGTCGGTGGACTTGCTCAGGTGGATCTCTTCAGTCCAGCTGGCATTGTGACAGGCGATACAGTTGGAGTTATCGCTTTGCGCAGGGTGACCGTTACCGGCTTTGAAATCGATGTCGGTGTGACAGCTGGAGCAGGTTTCCATGGTAGGAATGCGGGTCCAGTTTTCCCAATCCGCCAGTTCATGGTTATCGTCAGCGGGCTGGATATGACAGGTCTGACAGTTGTCTTTGACTATGGCATGAGCTACTTCGGCAGTGTTGGGATCCCGGCCCCAGGCCTTGTTGCTGTTGTGAACGTTGTGCACCAGATGGCTGAAGGCCACATGTGCCTTGCCTCTGTCTGCCGCCCATTCATCGTTGTGACAGGTGATACAGGTATCCAGCTTGGTATAGCTGTGATAGATGGCCTTGTCGTCGCTGTGACAGGTATTACAGGTCTCTTCGGACACCAGGTTACGGGTCATTCTGGCATCGCTGCCGTCGCTGGCCATATCTTCGGTGTATTCAGTGCGTGGTACCGGGGTGACGCCATCCTGCAATGTGGATGCGGCGGCGATGATGTTGTAACGCTGGGTCAGCTGTGGATCAAAACCTTCGGTAGTCACCGCAAAGGTGTAGCTGCCATCTTTGTTATCGGTAAAGGTCTTTTGTGCGCCGATCACCTGCCAGGAGGATGGATTGCCGGCACCGGTGGCTCCCTGAGGGATCAACTGCGCGACTTTTTTGATTTCCAGGCTCTTGAGGCCAACGACCGGCAGGTCGTCTTCGTTGGTAGCAAATACGGTAATGGTAGATGTGCCCGCATCGTGGCTGACGTTGGTGACATCCAGATTCAGTGCGGCGACCGAATCTGCAGCCGGACCACCAGGCTTACCTGGGTTACCGGGATTGCCATCGTCACCACCACAACCGGACAAGGCAACAGACAGGGCGCCGGAGGCGACCAGGAGTGCCAGTTTTGAGTATTTTGTGTTCATCATATGTTTCCCTGCATATAGTGATGCTGCTGCCAGCCGACGGTTGCATGGTTCTGCAACACTTTTGTAATTGCTGTTAACGATCTGGACAGAAGCCGGAAAATAATTCCCCATAGGAAAAGTAACTTTTTATGGTGGAAAAATCTTCATCAGTAACATCAGAGTGTGAGCTGGATCCGGCTATTTCTTTGGGGGTATTTAGGGCCTGGAAAATCTGCCGGAAGTGCTTGAAAAATAAAGAAGGGAGGCTATGCCTCCCTGCGTCGTGATGCTAGTTAGAACTTACCAGCCAAATCCCCAGTTTTTGTGTTGCTCCAGCAACTTGTCAGTGGTGTGACAGGTTGAACAGGATTCAGGGCCTGCAGCATTGGCTTCTGCTTCATAATCAGAAGCGGGTACGCCAAGTGCGTATGACTTAGTACCGTCCTGAGCAACAAACTCGTTGACGGCCAACACGCCACCAAAGGACTTGATATGGCCAACTGCAGCGTCATTCAGAGCGTACGGCTTGGTGTGACAGCTCACACACGCAGCTGTCTGAGGTGATACTAGGGTTTGCTCGTTGGTTGCGCCCAGACGCTGGCCATCAGTCGTGCCAAAGGCAACCGGTGCTGCATTGGCGGCAATCTTATCGAGTCCGAAGCCAGCAGTACCATGACAGGTCTGACAGTCGGTCTTCTTGAAGAAGCCGTTAATGTAGTGCTTGCTGTGAACGATATAGGCCAGATTGGACGAGCCGATACCTTTCTTGTCACGGGTGCCGTTGTGGCAGCTGGCACAACCATCCATATCATTGCTGTATCTGTGAGTGATGGCGGTGGTGTGACAGTCCTGACAGGCCTTCATTTCCGCATGCTGAGTACGTGGGGTCTTATCGACTTTGGTACCGTCCTGCTTGAAGAAGAAGGTGTCACTGACCAGATAAGGTGCAGTCTGTTTACCGCTGTCCAACTGAGTTACGTCACAAACAGCCCGAAGTCCCTTGGCGCCGAAGCAGACATGCAACTGGCTGGATAGCGCTATAGTGGCGTTGTTGGCCAATGCGTCGGTGACGGTGAAATCAGCGTTGCTGATGACAGATTGAATACGGCCATCATCCAGTGCGGTAAAGGTATTGAACCCGACTTTCTGGTAGTTGACGCTGAAGTCATCGCCGGAAATACCGTTGAACACAATGGCGCTGTTGTAACCACCGTACTTGTATGGGCGTGGGTCAATTTGTGACAAAGGAACCAGCTCATCACCATCCAATACTTTGAAGGTGGCTGTTACAGTTTGCTTGTCAGCGGCAACAGCCACTTCATCAAAGACCACTTTCAATTGGGTCGCATGGGCATTGGCATTTTCGGTATAGTGGCCGGCTTCGCCGCCGCGATAACCACCGGTATGAACGCTGTGACAGCTCATACAATTTTGTTTGCTCTCGGCGATCTGGTTGTTGTCTTTATCCCAGTGCCAGCTTGGTACTGCATATGGACTGTTGTGACAGTTCATACAGGTTGCGGTATCCAGATCTGCTTTCCAGGCGTCTGCCATGGCCAGATTTTGATCAGGCTGGTGGCAGGTCTGACAATTGGATGCCATTTGAGGGTAAATGCCCTTCTCATCGAAGAAGGAATGGCTGTGAATATCGTGCGCCATGCCTTTGATCGAGCCATCAAAGAAGTAAGGTTCGCCAACGGGTTTGCCATCAGCATCCTTGTCCTGCTTCATGTAGCTGTTGTAGTCAGTGTGACAGAAGGTGCAGGATTCCAGCGTTTCGTGCTTGCTGCCATGGAATGCCAGCGCGCCGGCATGGCCTGGGCGGTGACAGTTTTGACAGGTTTCTTCTGCGATAATTGACTTGGGCTTTTGCTGCACCATGTCTGAACTGGGTTGCCAGTAGAAGAAACTGTTGTCTCTGAGGGTAGCGCCAGCGGCGTTGCTGGATTTGATCCCCAGATAAATACCGTTGGTGACATCTGCTGCGTAAGCATACTTGTCCAGAGTATCGATTGCTTTGTTCAATACCAAGGTATAGGTACCGTCACCGTTGTCGGTCAGACAGTCCTCACAGTCGCCACCTTTAAAGTACGATGACCCGGTATAGTGGCCATCACCTTTATCTTTGTTGAAATAACTGAGCCAAATATCTCTGGGCTTTCCTTCGATATCGGTCAGAGGTTCTCCTTTGTAGTTTTTGACGTCATCTTCGGTCCCAATGCGACCGAAGGACACCGCAGCAATATCGCTGTTTTGCAGCTTGAGCACCGCTGCACCATTGGCATCGCTGAGGGTAAAGTTAACTGTAAGGAAGCCGTCTTTGACTGAGGCGGAAGTTATATCGGCATTGACTGCGGATACAGAGGATATTGGGGAGCCCACTACACCGTCTTTGCCGTCTTCACCATCGTTGCCATCGCTGCCGCAGCCGATGACAGTCAAGGATAACAGACCGGCTCCCAACAGCGCGGTATAGCTGCTTTTGAGGTTAAACCGTTTCATCATAAAATTTCCCTGCAATTGTTATATTCATCATCTTTTCATTTGGTTACATAAGTATCCCTAAAAAGATGTATGGAAATGGTTTTCCATTCACAAGGCTAACAAATGGGCAGTTTTTCGCAGGTGTTTTAGGGTGGATATGTGAACTGGATCTGACTATTTCTTTAGAGGTATTTATGTGCCTGAATTGCCAATTGAAATTGTTATACGGAAGGTGCCCTGAAATCCCCTGAAAGCGCGAATTACAGCACCCTGTTGAGTTAACAATTTAACATTCAAAAGGTCGCTGCTCAGTGAAAAAATTTGTTGAAACAGGGATGACAAACGTCATCGGGTCAATCACAATTGAAAACCATTATCGTTTTCGCTTGAAAGCTTGATCAAGGTAAAATTTTTCTCTGCCAAGCTGGAGTAGAATCCGCAACAGTTATTCTGGCAACCGGTTTGCCAAAGGTGGAAATCGTCAATGAAGTTAAGTGAGCTCAGTCCCGGAGACAGCGCGGTGATTGCGGAAATTGGTCATATCGACCTGCCGCAGACAGTCAAGCGCAAGTTGTTGTCCATGGGGATCACACCCAAGACCCGTTTTACCCTTATCCGTCGGGCGCCCATGGGGTCTGGCCTGGAATTGGATATTCGCGGCAGCAAACTGTGTATGCGCCGTGATTTGGCCGACATTATTGAGGTAGTGAAAACCCATGACTAAGCAGTTTCATTGTGTCACGGTAGGCAACCCCAACGCAGGTAAATCCACACTGTTCAATGCGCTGACCGGCGCCAATCAGCAGGTGGGCAACTGGTCCGGGGTGACAGTTGAGAAGAAAACCGGCCAGTTCAGCGTCAATGGCAGCGATGTGCTGCTGACTGACTTGCCCGGTATTTACGACATTCTGCCGGCCGGCAATCAGTGTGATTGTTCGCTGGATGAGCAAATCGCCCAGCAGTATCTGGCCGAGCAGCAGATTGACGGCATCATCAACCTGGTGGATGCCACGATTCTTGAGCGTCACCTGTACCTGACGGTACAGCTGCGTGAGCTGGGGATTCCCATGGTGGTGGTGGTCAACAAGATGGACGTGGCCAAAGCCCGTGGCATCGAGATTGACTTTGACCGCATGACCCAGGCGCTGGGTTGCCCTGTGATTGGGGTCAGTGCCCGTGAAGGTACCGATATCGACAAGGTGCAGGCCAAATTTGTTGATCTGCTCGAAGGCAACATCGATGAAGCGCCGTTGATGCTCAATTATGACGAAGCCATCGAAAACGCCGTTGCTGCCGTGCGTGAACGTCAGCCACAGCTGGGGCGCGGTCGGGCGCTGGCGCTGTTTGGTCATGGTCTGGGATGTGGTGCCTGTGCCAATGGCCAGCTGAGTGCCGAGGTGACCGAATGTGCCCAGAGCCTGAGTGCTCAGGGTAAAGACATCGAAGTGATGATCGCCGGACGCCGCTACGAATTTGTTGAGAAGGTGTTTGCCGCCGCGGTGGCGGTCAAGCCCCATGAAACTTTCAGTGCCAAACTGGACAAGCTGACGCTGCATCCTGTGCTGGGTATTCCGGTATTCCTGCTGGTGATGTACCTGATGTTTATGTTTGCCATTAACGTTGGCAGCGCGTTTATCGACTTTTTCGATATTTCAGTGGGCGCGTTGCTGGTGGATCATTTTGGTGCCTGGCTCAGCAGTATCGGTGCGCCAGCCTGGCTGGTGACCTTACTGGCCGGTGGTGTGGGACAGGGGATCCAGACAGTGTCCACCTTCATTCCGGTGATTGCGGCGTTATTCCTGGCGCTGTCGGTGCTGGAAAGTTCAGGTTATATGTCCCGCGCGGCCTTCGTGGTGGATGGTCTGATGCGCCGCATCGGCCTGCCCGGCAAAGCCTTCGTGCCTATGATTGTGGGCTTTGGCTGCTCGGTACCGGCGATTATGGCAACCCGTACTCTGGGTAATGAGCGTGAGCGTATCGTCACAGGTATGATGGCGCCCTTTATGTCCTGCGGTGCACGTTTGCCTGTATACGCACTGTTTGCTGCGGCCTTCTTCCCGCAAAGTGGTCAGAATCTGGTGTTCCTGCTGTATATCATTGGGATTCTGGCGGCGATTGGTACTGGCCTGCTGCTGCGTCACACTCTGCTGCCGGGGAACTCCAGCGCTGTGGTAATGGAGCTGCCTGACTATGAAATGCCCAAACTCAAGCCAACCCTCAAGCGCGCCGGTAAGCGCACCAAGAGTTTTATCATGGGCGCCGGCAAGACCATTGTGGTGGTGGTGACACTGCTGAACTTCATCAACTCCATTGGTACCGATGGCAGCTTTGGTCATCAGGACAGCCGCGATTCGCTGCTCAGCGTAGTCAGCCAGAAAGTGACTCCGGTGTTTGCACCAATGGGACTGCAATCTGATAACTGGCAGGCGACGGTTGGTATTGTGACCGGTATCTTTGCCAAAGAGGCTGTGGTGGGTACGCTCAACAGTCTGTACTCTCCTGCCGGTGCAGGCTCAGATGAAGCGCTGACACCACTGAGTGAAAGCTTCAATGAGGCGCTGCATACCATTCCGGACAACCTGTTTGGTATCAATCTGCGTGATCCTATGTCGCTGGATGTCGGTGATGTGTCTGATCAGCAGGTGGCTGCGCAGGAGCAGGGCGTGGACAGCACCACTTTCAGTGCGCTGCAGGCCGGATTCGGCACCACCCTGGCGGCCTTCTGTTACCTGCTGTTTGTGTTGCTGTACACCCCTTGTGTAGCAGCCATGGGCGCACTGGTTAATGAGTTTGGAATGCGCTGGGCTCGCTTTGCTGCGCTGTGGACCTTTGGTCTGGCCTATGGGGTTGCTACCTTTGTGTATCAGGCAGCCAGCTTTAATCAGCATCCGCTCAGTTCAGCGGGCTGGATGGGCGGGTTGTTCGCCGCGCTTATCGCTTTCTTCTTCTGGCTTAAGCGTAAAGGCAAACGGACTCAACAGATTATTCCCGGTGTTAAGGTGATTGCCGGGTAATCAGTGAAATGCCAAAAGCAGCCTGCGGGCTGCTTTTTTTGTTATAGTGGGGCCGCATTTTATTGCCGAGCCATTGTGTCCGGGGCCGATCTGTAGGATCATGCGCCCTTGATTTATTTTGCCACTGTTCACCAAGAGGAATTCCATGAGTCACGTGGACAACGAAGTGCGTCCAAGCAACTTCATCCGTAACATCATCGATGAAGATCTGAAAACCGGCAAACACACCAGTGTACACACCCGTTTTCCGCCTGAGCCGAACGGCTATCTTCATATCGGTCACGCCAAATCTATCTGTTTGAACTTTGGTATTGCCCGCGATTATCAGGGTGAGTGCAACCTGCGTTTTGATGATACCAACCCTGAAAAAGAGAACATTGACTATGTCAACTCGATTCAGCAGGACGTGCAGTGGCTGGGATTCCAATGGAGCGGTGATGTTCGCTATTCATCCAACTATTTTGATCAGCTGCACGCCTATGCGGTTGAGCTGATCGAAAAAGGCCTGGCCTATGTGTGTTTCCTCAATGGCGAGGAAACCCGCGAGTACCGCGGTACCCTGAAAGAGCCGGGCAAAAACAGCCCATACCGTGACACTTCCGTGGAAGAGAATCTGGCGCTGTTTGAAAAGATGCGCAAAGGTGAATTCAAAGAAGGTGAGTGTACGTTGCGTGCCAAAATCGACATGGCATCGCCTTTCATGTGTATGCGTGACCCAGTGATTTACCGTGTGAAATTCGCTCATCACCATCAGACCGGTGACAAGTGGTGCATTTACCCAATGTACGATTTCACTCATTGTATCTCTGATGCGCTGGAGCATATCACTCACTCTCTGTGTACTCTGGAGTTCCAGGATAACCGCCGTCTGTACGACTGGGTGCTGGACAACCTGAACGACTTCCAGGCGCCGGACCGTACTCGTCAGTACGAGTTCAGCCGTCTGAACCTGGAATACACCCTGATGTCCAAGCGTAAGCTGAACGATCTGGTGGTACGTAATCTGGTATCAGGTTGGGACGACCCACGTATGCCAACGATTGCCGGCTTGCGCCGTCGTGGCTTTACACCATCTTCTATCCGTGAATTCTGTAAGCGCATCGGTGTGACCAAGCAGGACAACCTGGTGGAAGTGGGCATGCTGGAAGCCTGTATTCGCGAAGAGCTGAACGACAATGCGCCGCGCGCCATGGCTGTGATTAAGCCAATCAAGGTGGTGATTGAAAACTTCCCTGAAGGCGAGCTGGAATACGTTTCTGCGCCTGTTCACCCTAACCATCCTGAGATGGGTAACCGTGAGCTGGCCTTTGGCCGCGAAGTCTATATCGATGCCGAAGACTTCCGTGAAGAAGCCAACAAGCAGTACAAGCGTCTGGTGATGGGCAAGGAAGTGCGTCTGCGCAATGCCTATGTGATCAAAGCCGAGCGCTGTGACAAAGATGCCGATGGCAATGTGACCACGGTTTACTGCACCTATGATCCAGAAACGCTGGGCGTTAATCCAAGCGATGGCCGTAAGGTGAAAGGCGTGATCCACTGGGTCGAAGCCAGCACTGCGGTGCCTGCTGAATTCCGTATTTACGACCGTCTGTTCAAGGATGCCAATCCGGCAGCCTTCGAGACAGTGGATGAAGTACTGAACCCTGAGTCTCTGGTGGTGCGTCACGGTTTCGCCGAAGCCGGTCTGGTTAATGCCAAGGCCTGTGAAGCGTACCAGTTTGAGCGTGAAGGTTACTTCTGTGCTGACAACAAGGATTCAAGTCCAGAGCATCTGGTCTTCAACCTGACTGTTGCACTGCGCGACTCGTTCGCCTGATAGCTCAGTACCCTGGCGCTGCTGAATAGCGCCAGATAGTGTAAGGCTGCTTGCTAAAAAAGGCGCAGCATGCCTGCTGACAGAGATTAAATCCGACGACCATTGGTTGTCGGATTTTTTTATGGGTTGTTGGCAAACAATTAACGCCGGGAATGCTTGGCCGGGATAAACCTGGACACGGGCGACTGAGCTTCTTTTGCCGCTTTATCCTGTGTGCTCAGGTTGTGGAGCAGATCATGTCGTCTGTCTGGCCACATTATTCAGTGATTGCTTGTCTCTTTTCTCTCATTGTTCTCTTCCGTTTTCCTTTGGTCATATTAGGTCGCTGGCACCGCTTATGTACTGCCTGTAAGCCATCATGTCGTTTGTATTTCGGGGATGGAAAGCTGTCTGAACGGTTTCTGCTGAGCTTCATTTTGATAGATCAAGGTACTTGCTCTTTGCCTGGCTTACCGTTTGCGGCCGGGTGAACATTTGCGCTGTTTGACTCTTACCGCGACTGAACGGCCAATGTTGTCCGCAGTTAATTATCGTAGCCAATTAATCCGGTGAATCTGTAATTGTTGGCATTTTGGTCTGATGGTGGATCAGGGGACGTCTATTTTGAATCAGAGGCGTTTGCAGATAATTTGCTGATATTTTAATCGTCGCCTGTTATTTGAGCTGTCTGCCATTGTTTGATATCTGTGTAAATATCTATTCTTTACTCAAATAATGAATATATTTTTAATATTTGGAGCTGATCACATTTGTTTGATAATTGCTCGTTTATTCGGCTGTTTAAATGTGTTGCAAATTAAAACAGTGTCTTTTAGTGTTGCTTTAAATTGTTTTAAAACATGCTGATAGTGAAGAATTGTCGCTGCTTTTGCCAATTTCGGTATTCAGTGAAACGTATATTACTTATTTACGAAATGTGACCATTTTGCCGCGTTTGGTTTGCCTTGGTGTTGCCTGTTATGTACGGTTGTTTATAATTCCTGCACCCTGGCGACGGATGTTTTCCGGCGCACAACTGATGGTATTGAAGGCTGATATTGAGCGCTTTTTTATGGCCACTGCGGTTGTCGGCACAACTAATATTTTGTGATTGGCACGCATGGGCAGTGCAAATGTGCTTCACGCATTTGACAGTCAATTGGAACGTGGATCGGTGCAATATTACCGATCTGCTTTCGGGTGGCCGCTATGGCTGATCTTATTCAATTTCATTTCTTCATTTCCTATTTAACCAGGCAGCGGAATAGCTTGTCTGGGCAATCTATTCTTGCTCAAAAAATCATCGTTATTTATCTGCTTGAATTATCCGTTCGGTTTAATCACCGAGTCATTAACCTATATGGAAGTAGTAGCAATGCTAAGAAAAACAACTATTGCATTAGCGCTGTCGTCTTCATTTGTACCCTGCTTGCTTCAGGCAGCAACTCTGTTTGAGAACGACAATGGCGACTATATGAGTCTTTATGGTGAAGTGGGTGTAGGTGGCCATTTTGGCACCAGCAGCGACTACAACCATGATGAATTCTATGACACCAAGTCTTACGTGGATGACAGCTTTGCCACCATGGGTGTTGCCGGTCAACAGTCAAAATTCCTGTATCGTCTGGAGCTGGATTACCAGCGGGAAAACTGGCTTGGCGGCAGCGGGGAGTTTGCGCTGGCCATCGACAAGTTATACCTGGGATATGCCTTCACTGAGAACCAGTGGGTCGAGTTCGGTCTGACCGATACTGCCTTTGATGATTACGATCATTATGGTGACTTCACCTTCAACAAGGCAGTTGAAACCGGTGAGGCTGGCGATCAGGAAAACACCATCAAGTATCAGGGTGAGTTCGATTACCTGCGTATTGGTGCGTCTTACTCCTATGAAGGCAAACATAAAAACGGCACTCCTCAGGGCGATATCGTCAACGGTTATGTTGGCCTGTTTACTGATTATTTCTCTGTGGTGGTGGGTGTTGAAGGCCGCGGTGGCTCTGAAGGCATCAGCAAATATGGCGAGCAGCGTCTGGTGGGTGTGGGTGCCCGTGTCAGCGTATTGCCACAATTCCAGATTGGTTTCAACGGCTTCATTGAAGATGAAGATCTGGCGACCCATCGCTCTGGTGACACCTTCCTTGAGTATGAAACCTTCCGTAACTATGGCGCGACACTGTCGGCCAAGTATGACTGGTCAGAAGCGCTGGAGATCATCGCCTCTGCCAACTACGAAGAATACGAAAACTGGGATATCGAAAGCCCCAACTATGACTATGAAGAGTTGCCTCCGGTATTTGGCAAGGAGCGCACCTGGGGCAGCCTGGGCTTCAACTATCGTCCCGGCAACAACATCGTGCTGTCAGTGGAAGGTCGCGTCGGTGAAGCACCGGAAGCGGCTTATGCCTACGCGCGTATGTACTTCTAATCCCGGATTATCCCTTTATCAAAATACAGGTAGTGTTTGATATGAAGAAAAGTATTATTTCGCTGGCCATCGCCGGCGCCATGGCGGCTTCCGCTCAGGCCGGGGTACAGGATCTGCTGATCACTGAATACACCCAGAATCGCAGCGACATCAGCATGAGTGCCATTGAGATCACCAATACTCATGCCACCGATGCCTTCACCTTTACCGATGCCACCAAAGCGGTGATTCTGGGCAGTGGTAAATATGCCAATGATTTGAAAAATGCCGACGGCAGTCTGTTACTGACCGGCCAGACACTGGCTGCAGGCCAGTCTATCGTGCTGCTTAACAAGGGCGCTTCGGATGCGCTCAAGGCGCAGATTGCAGCAGCCAACGCCATTGCCCTGGTGGGTGAGGGTACCGGAAATTATGACAACGTATTCGTCAACGGTGATGACACGTTCCAGCTGAAGCATGACGACAAAGTTATCGATATCGTTGGTCCGGCTACAGCCCAGGGCTATTGGGGCGAAAACAATACCTTAAGACGCCGTGTGACTGACACTGGCGGTGTGCCGACACAATCTCCCACTTATGATCCCATGCAGTGGCTGGATATTGCCCCCGCCAGTAACGATGGTATGGGTTCCTCTGAGCTGGCACCCAAGCCCGAGACCTTTGTCTGCGAAAACCTGACCAACATCTCAGTGATCCAGGGCGAAGGCGCAGTGTCACCACTCAAAGGTCAGACTGTGGTGGTCAAAGGCGTGGTAAGCGCCGCAGCCAAATACCCTACCCAGGGCTTCTATCTGCGGGATATCGTCTCTGACGGCAATCCGCTGACCTCTGACGGCATTTTCGTATACACCAAAGGCGATACCAAGGATCTGGTTGGTAAAACCGTGTGTCTGCAAAGTGAAGTGAAAGAGTTCTTTGGTCTGACGCAATTGTCGCCAACCTCATGGGAAGTGACTGACGAGAGCTTCAGCAGAACCGATGCGGTTGATATTGAAATTCTTGAGTCCGACAACGGCCTGTTTGCCAACACCCTGGAGCGTTACGAGGGCATGCTGGTGCGTCTGCCACGTGACCTGAATCCACTGGAGGACGGTAATCAGGATATGCGGGTGTCCAAGACCTTTGGTTTTGACTATGGCAGCTTCCGCAACAACATCATTCTGTCTTACCTGCGTCCGAACATGCAGCCCAACCAGCTGAATGTGGCTGGCAGCCCTGAGGCGATTGCGGCAGCTGCCCAGAATGATGACTATCGTCTGGTGATTGAAAGTGCTGACAAAGCGCCAGACGGCAAGATCCCGTATTTCCCCGGTTTCTATGACGAACCGGCGAAAAACTACGTGCGTATCGACGACAGCGTAGTGGGCATGGAAGGGGTGATTAACTACAGCTATGGCAACTTCAGCCTGACGGTGACCAATACCCTGACCGGCAGCAACTTTATCCATAACCTGCCACGTACCAAGGCGCCTACCCTGAATACTGAGGTGGACAAGGACCACTTTGCTATCACTGTGGGCACCCAGAACCTGTTCAACTACTTCAACTCGCCATTCGGTGGTGACCAGAACAACTTTGGTCAAAACCGCGGTGCGGACAACTATGAAGAGTACGAACAGCAAAAAGCCAAGCTGGTGGCCACCATCCGTGCGCTGGATGCCGATGTGCTGGGTCTGATGGAGATGGAAAACAACGGCTTCGGTCTGGACAGTGCCATCGCGGATCTGGTGAACGAAGTTAACACCTACTACAACTACGAATATCCTGACGGCGAAGACCGCGACGATTCCACTGAGAAGCGCTATGTGTTCGTGGGCTTCGACCACAATGGCAACCAGATCCTGGATGAACTGGATTCCATCGGCTCTGATGCGATTGCCACCGGCATTATCTACCGCCCAAGCAAAGTCAGTATCGAGCGTACCCGTGTGGTGTCCATGCCACAGCAAAAGGCGCCAAGTATCGTTAACGACCTTAATGAAGTGATCAAAGATGATCGCGGCGAAGCGCTGGAAAACGGTCAGAACTATAACCGTGATGCCTTGGTAGTGACTTTCATTGTTAACGGCACGGGCAAGCGCCTGACGCTGGCAGTGAACCACTTCAAGTCCAAAGGCTCTACCTGTTGGGAAGATTGGCAGGGTGTTGAGTTCGGTGATGCCACCGTGTGGGAAAAAGATCCGGTCGATGCGGACAAGCAGGGTTCCTGTGAGCACTTCCGGGTTGCTGCGGCTTACCATCTGGGTAAAGAGATGGAAAAGATCGACGGTGACAAGATCATTCTGGGCGATTTGAACTCCTATGCCCAGGAAGACGCCATGCTGGTGTTGACCGACAACCCACGCAACAAGACGCTGACTACCGCCAGCTACACCTACATCAACAAGAAGCCACAGTTTAATACTGATGGCTCGCCGGTGAATATCAGCCGCAGTTTTGGCTACGTTGATGCCGTGGGTCTCAAGACCAAAGCGCGTGGCGAAACCCCATGGAGCTACTCCTACAACGACGAAGTAGGTTCCCTTGACCATATCCTGGTTTCTTCATCGTTGACCGACCGTTTGATTGATGCTGCTGACTGGCACATCAATGCGCCTGAATCAGCTTTGTATGACTACAACCAGGAATACAAGGGCAGCGCCAATGATCACTTCTTCAAGGCCGATGTCTACCGTTCATCTGACCATGACCCAGCCATTATCTCCCTGGGCTACAAGCCGGGCGAAACCGACCCAGGCAAACCGCTGCGTCTGCCGGTATGGGACAAGCTGGTGAAAGTGCCCTATCAAATTCCTGCCGGACTGGAGGTGATGGCCGGTGATATCGCCCACATCAGCCTCAAGCAGGAAGATGATGAAGAGCGTCTGGATCTGAGCCAGCTGGTATTGCCCAACGTGGTGATCAAGCAGGATGGCCAGCAATTGGTGCAGTTTGAAGTGTTCGGTGCTCCTGCTGCCGGTTACTACGCCCATTTTGAACTGCGCCGCGATGGCCAGGTGGTGCCAGGCTCTGAGCAGTCAGTGCTGATTGACGTGAAAAAGCGCGACACTCTGGTGCCTTCGCTGGTGACTGAGCCCCATGACAACACCGGTGGCAGCACAGGTCTTTATGCCCTGCTGACACTGCTGGGTCTGGCCGGCCTGCGCCGCCGCTGGTTCAAGGCTTAATTGTTTGATGTCACCGCAGGCGATGGCCTGCGGTGACATGACGTCGAATCAAAATAAAGTCTTAAGGAAAAGAACAATGAAAACTCATCCTACAAAAATCGCACTGGCGCTGATGGCGCTGGGCGGCTTTTCGGCGCAGGCCAGCGCCAATCTGGTGATTACTGAATACATCGAAGGCAGCTCCAACAACAAGGCTGTGGAGATATCTAATCTGGGTAACACCGCAGTGGATCTCAGTGCCAATGAATATAAGTTGGTGTTGTTTACCAACGGTAAGACTGATCCGGGTAATACTGCAACTCTGAGTGGCGTGTTGGCTCCCAATACCAGTGTGGTATTCCACAATGCCGGCGCTGCCGATCCATTTAAAATTGGTACCGATTCCACCGTCACTTACTTTAATGGTGATGATGCCCTGGTACTGTACAAGGACAATGTGGTTATCGATCGTTTCGGTAAGCTGGGGGAAGATCCCGGTACTGAGTGGACAGATCCCAATAACCCCAATTTTTCCACAGCCAATAAGACCCTCAGACGCAACGCCGATGTCACTGTGGGTGATACTGATGCGACCGCGGCTTTCCCCGGTACCGCCAATCAATGGACCGTATTTGATATTGATACCGCAGATGGTCTGGGTTGCCCGGGAGTGGGTGCCTGTACCAAGTCGCCCGGTGTACTGCTTATTACCGAATACATTGAAGGCAGCTCCAACAACAAAGTGGTGGAACTGTCCAACGTCGGCGGCAGTGCCATTGATTTAACAGCCAATGAATACAAACTGGTGTTATTTACCAATGGTGGCATTGAGCCAAAAAGTACTGAGATCCTGACCGGTACGCTGCAGCCTGGCAGCAGTTATGTGTTCCATAACTCAAGCGCTGCTGACGCCTTCAAGATAGGCGCGGCGTCAACTGTCACCTACTTCAACGGTGATGATGCGCTGGTGCTTTACAAAGACGATGCAGTTATTGATCGTATCGGTAAACTGGGTGAAGACCCGGGTGCTGCCTGGCTGGACCCCAATAACCCGGACTTCTCCACCGCTGACCGAACCTTGCGTCGCAAGGCGACTGTGACCGCCGGTGATACCGTTGCCGATGCGCCATTCCCCGGGGAAGACAATCAGTGGGTAGTCTTTGCCAAGGATACCGCCGATGGCATAGGTTGCCCGGGAGAGGGGACCTGTGATGTGCTGCCGCCAGAGCCGGATCCAAACCTGCCCTGTAATGGCTGTGTGGTGCTGGATAAGGTTGCCGATGCCGCCGCCTTCAAGCCAGAGCTTTATTATGCCGACGTACTGGGTGGAAATCTCGATACCCCACAAGCCTGGAAAGCGGCGCTGTCCGGCGTTATCACCCAAAATCACCAGCCACTGACCTACAAAGGTGTGTGGACTGTGCTGACTTACTCGGATGAAGATCCTGCCAATCCGAAAAACATTATTGAGCTGTATACCGGTAACTCAGTCTCCAAGCACGATAACGGCGGCCTTGCCGGTGACTGGAACCGCGAGCACGTATGGCCCAAGAGCCATGGCTTCCCGCAGGAAAGTCAGTGGGGCTATACCGACGCCCATCATCTGCGCCCAACCGATGTGGCGGTCAATGGTGCCCGCGGCGCCCTGGATTTTGATGCGGTTGCCGGACTGGAAGGCACCACGGAAGTCACCGGGGCACCGGGCAACTATCGCAATACCGCGCTCAATGCCTTTGAGCCCAGAGATGCGGTCAAGGGTGATGTGGCGCGGATGATGTTCTACATGGATACCCGCTATGAGCTCAACGGCAATGGCGGTATGCCGGATCTGCTGCTGGTTGACAACACGGGTACCAGTGGTGCGCAGGCCGGTAAACTCTGTACTCTGTATCAGTGGCATCTGCAGGATCCTGTCGATGACGCAGACAAAAAACGCAACAATGCCGTGTATGAGTATCAGGGCAACCGTAACCCCTATATCGATTACCCTGAGTGGGTTCAGCAGGTGTATGGCGCTGCCTGTGGCGATGCGCCCTTACCAGGTCTGGATGTGACCTTTGTGATTGAAGGTCCAACAACTGTGGTGGAAGGCGAAAGCATCAGCCTGGATGCCTCCAAATCCTCTGTGGCGGACGGCCAGAGTCTGACCTACAGCTGGAAGCAAGTGTCCGGCCCGGAGATGTCACTGGTTGCCGATGGCGCGCTGCTGACCATGACGGCGCCGCTGGTTGACAGCACTCAGGCTGTGGTTATCGAGCTGACCGCGACGGCCGGCGAGCTCAGCGCCACTCATCAGTTGACCCTGACGCTGGCAGACAAAGTGCTGGAGCTGGATATTCAGTTCAAGGGCCCGACGTTGGTGAATGAAGGCGATGCGGTCAGTATTGAAGCGACTCCAGCCCAGACATCGACCGGTGATGCAGTGACCTATACCTGGTCGCAAATCGGCGGCCCCAAAGTGGAATTTGCGGCGCAGGGTGCGCAGTTGAGCTTCACTGCCCCTCAGGTCACACTTAATACCGATCTGCTGTTCAGCGTGGAAGCCTTTGATGGCAAGCACAGCGCAACCAAACAGCTGAAGGTGCAGGTGAATAACCAGGCGGGCGCTGGTTGGGAAGAGCCGGAAGGTGGTGCCATGGGCGCATTACTGACACTGCTGTTGCCATTGGCATTCTGGCGTCGCCGTCAGCGCTGAGCATTCATAGGTAACAAGCAATAAATCAAAAGCCGGAGTTGTCTCCGGCTTTTTTTATCTGCGGTCATCCTGGTTAGTGTTAAAAAAACAGCCATCTGTCCACGGGGATGGCTGAAAGCCAGGAGGAGTGCCGGTGGCACGGGATGATCTCTGCGGATCATTTCATCGACCCGGGGTTATGCATTCCTGTTACCTTACCCGGGAAATGGTGATTTTGCCGATGGGGTCCTGCCATTGGTAGCTGGCACGGGACAGATCGCCTTCGCCATGAATGCCGGGGCTGGGGTACACATAGCCCTCACCGGCATCTTCCGGGGAGAAAGGCGCGCCGCCACAGTGCGGCCCGGGAATGTGCTGGCAGGACTCATCATTGGTTTCACTGCCGCCATCATAGGCTCTGAAGGTATAGGTTTTGCTGCCCCATACGGGTAATTCAACCCCTCTTACCGCGGCCAGCGTGTCGTTGGTGGGCAGCAGCATGGCGGCCATGGTCAGGCGGTTGAAGGCACCGCGCCCGGAAATGCTGAAGGTTACCGATTGCCCTGGACCCAGCAGACCATCGGTGTTGGTGGTCATCAAGACTCTGTTATTGGCCTGCCATTGGGCGGTCAGGCCTGAGATATCGCCCCCTTCTGCCACCCGCGCCAGTTCTTCAGATGCGCTCTCTCCCAGTGTGAACAGGCTGACTCCGGCTCGGTGGCTGGCGGCGAAAAATGGGGTAAAGCTGATACCCCGGGTCAGATTGGTGACTGTCACTTCGTACCTTTGTTGGCCCGGATGATCCGCCATAACCGGGAATGCACTGATGGCAGAAACGATCAGCAAAGCGGAAATTGATTGACTCATAACATCCTCGCTGTAGATAAATGGTGGCAACCAAAGAAAGTACGAACGGCGTCTGTATCGCCTCTGGTTCTTTGTTCTGGCCTCAGCCTGGAACCGGTTCGCAGCTTCCCTGAGTCAAGTTAGGGCCGATGGCGGGGAAAATCCTCACGAAAAAATCACAAAAGCTGTGCAAAGCTGAACCATACTCTGGGCAAATTCATCTACTCGCCCGATATTGCCACAGTGACAGCTGTGGATGAGGGGCAGGACGCAAAATCGCCGGGGTAACAGGCATCATGGATAAACAGGCAGATTTGCTGGCACGTATTGAGCTGGCGGTGGATTTAATGGCGGCCGAGCCGGACTGGGCGGCGCCAACGCCGCTGGCTGAGCTGGCGCAGGCTGCGTCATTGTCCGGCTTTCATTTTCAACGGATTTACCGTTTGCTTATGGGGGAGACCTGTGAGCAGACCCGGCATCGCATTAAGCTGACTCGCATGGCTAACCAACTGGCGTCCTGTCAACGGCCTTTCTCCAGTGTGTCAAGCGATGCCGGTTATACCTCATCACTGGCGCTGGCCCGGGTGCTTGGTGCCAGTCACGGGAGCGCTCAACAGGTCGGAGTGCCGTCAATCTGTGCTGCTATCGCCGATATCATTGAGCCGTCAGGGCAGGGCGCGCCTCTGGTGATCGGGCCTAAGGTGGCGCTGATGCGAACCCGTAAACTGCAGGGGATCAGCCTGCCCCAGGCCTGTCGTTATCAGGAGCTGGAGCTGACATTTCAGCGGCTCACCGGATTGTTGGACATAGACACCCGACCCGGAGCCCGGCTTGCATGGCCTGCTGATGACAGTTGTCAGGACCCGGCATCCCACACTTTTGAATGCATGCTGGCGCTGGAGCCGGGGTTTTTGTTGCAGCAACAGGGGGGGGGGCAGCATGAGCTGGCACCGCAAACCTGTCTGAGCTACCAGCATCTGGGGAGTTATGCTGAGCTGGGGAAGGCGACCGACTGGCTGTACGCTGTTTGTTTGAATGAGCTGGGCGATGTATTTGCCGATGCACCCTGTCTTTATCACTTCGTGACTGATACCGTCACGCCGGATAATCATCAGACTGGTTTATTGCGTACAGATATTTATTTGCCTGTGGATATTGCGGATAAGTGTTGATGATTCAGAGTGTTGGCGCCACTTTGGTGGCGCGGGCCCGACTGAGTGAAGACAGGTCAATCGTTCAGGCAGGATTGTCCTGTGTGGTGATCAGTTGCTCCACGGTCGCGACAACAATATCCGGCTTGATATTACCCCACAGCCGGTAGCGCAGATTATCCATCGCCCAGCATGGGCTGCCCGGAATTTTATCTTTTTCGGCCTGACGAAATTCCCCGACACAGGCCGCCAGCGCTGCGCCGCTCTGCATCATGGCCAGCACTGCGTCCTCCTGCACATGGTTTTCCCGAAGGATTTCCCGCAGTACTGAAAACTGGCTGATATCTCTGGCCTGAGCGAAGAAGGCGCTGCGGACTGAGTCGGTAAAGCTGTTGGCAAAGGATTGCCCGTGGCAAAGGGCGACCGCTTTGATGGCTTGATGCGCCATCAATGACGACGTGGGCCGGGTGTGACGCCAGATATCCGGATGCACCGACAGGCCATCGATAGGGCTGACCAGTCGTTCGGACATGGCGGCGTAATCATGCCAGGCCTGCTCACCTTTTTCCTGAGCCTTGACCCGGGCAGCAACATCGCCATACAGCTCCAGTAATTTGTACTGCCACTGCACCTGCGAGGGGCTCCAGCGCGTCAGCAAGGTTTGATTATGATGCTGGCCAATCCAGCCCCAGATACAGAGAACATCGGAGTAAAAGTTCAGGATCAGTGGCATAAGTGCTCCCGGAGTTTATCTGGCATCCGCTGCGGGCGAGGAAAATGAGGCGGGCATGCGGTAGACGGTGGTTATCTCACCGGACTCCTGGTCCTGAAAGGTGTAATGAGCACTGTCAATTGCCACCACAATTACGCAGAACGCATAGCCGGTCAGTTCTTTAACGGTTTCAGACAGCCTGAGAAAGACGGCGCAACTCTTTTTCTGGCCGCCATCGAAGGAGTTCTGGTAGACGCCTTCGGCCTCGTAATCCCGGCCATCGGGCAGTTTCCCCCAGGATTTGAAGGTGCCATCGGTGCGATACTCATCATATCCCCAGAAGGATTTGCCGCCATCATCTGAATTTCCCCACACACCATGCAGCAGTGGTTCGTCCACCCAGATCCAGCCGGCGTTGTCGGTCGCCTGTGCCGGGACAGACAGCATTCCCCAGAAGGTAGCCATCAGCAGCCAGATGCGCCAAATATTCATGAAACCTCCACTCTTGCTGATGGGCAGATATTGCGGTGTGGCAATGAGCCAGCCGCGAAGGCCAGTCTGTTATCAGTATGGCAACGCAGAATGAATGCAGCACCACAATACCGCTTCCGGCCCGATTCGACTAACATTCTTTTCCGGTGATCAGGGACTCGTTCGCGCTTAATTTTTCGGTGAGAAAGTCCATCAGCAGCTTGATTCTGGCAATCTGACGGAGATCCGGATGGGTCAGCACCCAGAGATCCTGAAAGGGCTCAGGGGGATGGTTATCTATCCTGATAAGCTCAGGAAAAGCGTTGGCGATATAGCAGGCGCCCCTGATGAGCCCCTTTCCCGCTGCTGCGGCCTGGTGACGCAATACCAAATCATCGATTTTCAGTGCGATTGCCGCATCCGGCCAGGGCGTGTCAGCCAGCCACTCAGGTCGCTGGTTCTGGCTGCAGGCTGTAATCCAGCGATAGTCCTGGCTGGTGGTTCGGCTCAGATAGTCACGGCTGGCATAATAGGCGACCGCAATGGCAAACAGCCGCCGTCCCACTAAATGCTCCGGCGGTGTGTTCGATGCCCGCACCACGATATCCGCTTCACTGCTGTCCAAATCCACCAATTGATAACTGGTATGAACATTCAGTGATATTTGTGGATACCGTTGCTGAAATGCCAGCAAATGCCCGAGCAGCAGAAATTGGGCAATCGCCGGTGGCACAGACAGGGTGATACTGCCCGACAGCGCAATGTGGGCGCTTCGGGTGGCCCTGAGATCACGCAAAGCGAAGGCTTCAATTTGCTGCGCTGAAGCGAGTAATGACTCCCCAAAGGCGGTCAGAAGGTAGCCCTTGGGCGAGCAATCAAACACCGGGGCGGCATATTTGCGATTGAGCTGAGCCACTCGCCGGCACACGGTGGAGTGATTCATATTCAGTGTCAGCGCCGCCTGGCGCAGTGATTTACCGCGATAAAGTGCCAGAATAACCCGGTAATCATCCCAATTTTCCAACGATGCGCTCCTGCCGGTTCAGTGGTGGCGGGTCATACTCTGGTCTGCTCTGTGTACCGCAAATGCAGCAATGCGCCAGCCTTTGTCAGTGCGTTTGAGCAGGTAAGTGGCCCCGATACGGTTAAACAGACTTCCGTCCGATTTAATGCGCAGCGCGACATTACTGGCAAGTGCCAGGTTGTCCCCCAGTATGCTGATATCGACACTTTCCCAGCCGACACTGGCCACGCCCTGTTGTTTCAGATTACCAAGAAACCCTTTCGCCTGTTGCACAAATTCAGCGGGTGTCGAAGTGCGGGCCGGTTGAGAGTTGGACATCAGCATAAATTCGTCGAGGTAGATGTCGCTGGGCACCGTGAGTTCTCCCTGGTTCAGATAGCCGTTGTATTTGTCCATGTAGGCGGTGAACAGTTGCCGGATCTCATTTTGTTTATCTCCATAATCTATTGATTCAGCGAGGATGTTTCCAGAAAGTATCAAGCTCAAAGCCAAGGCCGCAGTCAGACATAATTTGTTCATGGTTAAGGTGCCTGTTGAGTGAATTGTCCCGGTTAATTTAGCAACTGCCCATCTCAGAGGCATGGATTAAAAACCGACACCATCGTTGCGTATCCGCAACACACTGGTCGTGGTGTTAACGAATCTTTCATCTGCTTTTCAGATTTTCCTTATCTGTAATACCCGTTGGCGACAAACCCTGTATCAGCATTAGCTTATTCACCCGACGAGGCAATGACGTGCTGCAGAAGCACTCAGTTGTCATTTGGCCCTGTGGCTTTTGGGCTGCACTCCCATGGCATCAATCATGGAAAAGGAAACTAGGATGAAACACTCAGTAAAAACCGCGATTACGACGGCACTCTCAGGCTGTTTGCTGCTGTCTGCCGCCCAGACAATGGCCGGCGAGCCGACCACCAATCAATATTGGTGGCCCGAGCAGCTGGATTTAACCGCGCTTCGCCAGCATAACCCGCAATCCAACCCCTATGGCACGGATTACGATTATGCGGCGCGCTTCAACTCGCTGGATCTGGCCGCCGTCAAGGCCGACATTCAGGCGGCGCTGACCAATTCCCAGGATTGGTGGCCTGCGGATTACGGTCATTATGGACCTTTCTTTATCCGCATGGCCTGGCACAGTGCCGGGGTATATCGCATTTTTGATGGTCGTGGTGGTGCCAATGGTGGTCAGCAGCGGTTTGAACCGCTCAACAGCTGGCCGGATAACGTCAACCTGGATAAAGCCCGCCGCCTGCTGTGGCCGGTGAAGCAGAAATACGGTGCCAATCTGTCCTGGGCCGACCTGATGGTACTGGCCGGCAACGTCTCCATGGAGTCCATGGGCTTTAAGACTCTGGGATTTGCCGGTGGCCGTACGGATGACTGGGAAGCGGAGAAGGTCAACTGGGGCGCCGAGAAACAGTGGCTGGACAACAAGCGTCACAATGATAAGGGCGAGCTGGCCAAGCCGTTGGGAGCCACTCAAATGGGGCTTATTTATGTCAATCCGGAAGGCCCCAACGGCAACCCTGATCCACTGGCATCAGCCCAGGAAATTCGCGACACCTTCGGCCGGATGGCGATGAATGATGAAGAAACCGTGGCACTTATCGCCGGTGGTCATACGTTCGGCAAGGCTCACGGTGCCCATGATCCCAACAAGTGCGTCGGCGCCGATCCGGCCGCTGCGCCTGTCGAGCAGCAGGGACTTGGCTGGAAAAACAAGTGCGGTAAAGGCCACTCGGAAGATACCGTCAGCAGTGGACTGGAGGGTGCATGGTCATCCAATCCCACCAAGTGGACCATGGAGTATCTGACCTGGTTGTACACCTTTGACTGGGTGAAAACCAAGAGCCCCGCGGGTCATACCCAGTGGGTACCGGCCGGTGGTCAGGCGGCCAATCTGGTGCCGGATGCTCATCTGCCGGACAAACGTCATGCGCCCATGATGTTCACCACAGATATTGCCCTGAAAGAAGACCCGGCTTATCGCGAGATCACCACCCGTTTTCTCAATAACCCGGCAGAGTTTGAACAGGCCTTTGCGCGGGCCTGGTTTAAGCTGACTCACAGAGACATGGGCCCCAGAGCCCGTTATCAGGGCAGCGAAGTGCCGACTGACATTCTGATTTGGCAGGATCCGGTGCCGCCGGTCGATCATGTGCTTATCGACAGCGCCGATCAAACCCGGCTCAAGGCGGACATCCTGAAAACCGGACTGACTGTGCCTGAGCTGGTGGAAACGGCCTGGGCTGCGGCAGCGAGTTTCCGCAATACCGATATGCGCGGTGGTGCCAATGGCGGTCGTCTGGCACTGGCGCCGCAGAAGGATTGGCCGGTGAACGATCCGGCGCAGCTTAACAAGGTGCTGAGCAGGCTGAAAAAGGTACAGCAGCAGTTCAACAAGTCCGCCAAAGCGGGCAAGCAGGTGTCGCTGGCGGATGTGATTGTGCTGGGCGGCAATGCGGCGATTGAGCTGGCGGCCAGAAACGGCGGGCTTGAGCTGAGCGTGCCATTTACCCCGGGCCGAATGGATGCCAGTCAGGCGCAAACCGACGTGAACTCCTTTGCCGTACTGGAGCCCAGAGCGGATGCTTTCCGCAATTACTTTGCCGATGACAGCCTGTTGCCACCCACCGAAGCCATGGTGGAGAAGGCATCAACGCTGGGGCTGTCGGTACCGCAGATGACTGCACTGGTTGGGGGGATGCGGGTACTCAACGCCAATACCGGCGACAGCCGTAACGGCGTGCTGACGCAAAAGCCGGGCACTCTGTCCAATGACTTCTTTGTCAACCTGCTGGACATGGCTACTGTGTGGCAGAAGACCGACAAGCCCGGGGTGTACCAGGGTGTAGATCGCAAAACCGGCAAGCCAAGATGGACGGCAACATCGGTGGATTTGATCTTCGGTGCCAACTCTGAGCTGCGTGCAGTGGCCGAAGCCTACGCCGCCGGAGATGGCAATAAGGTGTTTGCCGGGCAGTTTGTTGATGCCTGGAACAAGGTGATGAACAACGATCGATTTGATGTGAAGTCCTGAGTTGTGCCCTGTCATGCCACCCCGCGGGTGGCATGACAGTTTCTGCGACGGTCTCAGTGGCCGTCGTCCACTTTGCGGTTGTCCCGGAAGAATCGCCAGCCGGTGACCATAGTGCTTATCATGGTTTGTCTGGACATAATGTCTTCACGGATCGCGACATAAATGTGGATCATCGAGAACACAATAATCACCCACATGCCCAGATGGTGAATGGTATGAACATTCTGGCTTTGTCCGAACAGCGGGATCACCCAGCTGCTGAACAGGGTATATTGCCAGCTGTCGTAACCCGCGCCCTCACCGTACAGGGCAAACCCGGTAATGATCATCAGCGTGGTGGTCCAGACCAGTAAAAAGTGCATGGTCAGCACCGCCAATGGGTTATGCCCCGTGTATTTACGCGGCTCTTTGGTCAGAAACAGATACCACTTGGTTTCGTGCCAGACACCGCTCCAGAAGTCGCCACTCAGCAGCGGCGGCAGGAAGATTTGCCTTGCATGTTCATTACCGACCACCGCCCAGTACAGTCGGCCGATGAATCCGACCGCCAGAAGGTAACCGGCGGAGAAATGAGCGAAGCGGATATAACCCATCAGAAAATGGCTGCTTGCTTCTCCGGACAGTGTCGGCAACGGCGAGCCAATCAGATAGCCGGTAATACACAACACCACAATGCACAGGGCGTTGACCCAGTGCCAGATCCTGACCGGGGCCTGATAAACATATACGCTCGGTGAGCTTTCAACGGTTTTGGCCATGGTGATTTTCTCCCCTCAGCGAGTGCCGACAGGCCCGGTAGTGACGCGGGTCAGTTCCTGCCCGTCCGGACTCATCACATGGGTGGAGCAGGCCAGACAGGGATCAAAGCTGTGCAGGTTGCGCAGGATCTCAACCGGCTCTTCGGGCACTTCCACTTTGGTGTTCATCATCGCTGCCTCAAAGGCACCAATGTTGCCTGCTTCATCCCGGGGCGAACCATTCCAGGTGGTCGGTACCACACACTGATAGTTGTCTATCTTGGTATCCCTGATTTTGATCCAGTGCCCCAGCGCACCCCTTGGCGCTTCGGTGAAACCCACGCCTTTGGCTTCGCTTGGCCAGTCTGCGGGGTTCCACATTTCACCGCTGTGGGTTGCCGAATCCCCGTTTTTGATGTTGGTCATCAATTTATTGAAGAAATACAGCTGCTGATCGGCGGCCCACTGAGCTTCCAGTGCCCGGGCAGCGGTGCGTCCCAGGGTGGAGAACAGTGCATTGACCGGCAGATCCAGCGCGCTCAGGGTACGGTTTATCTGCTCGGTGAAATATTCATGTCCCTGGGCATATCCCACCACATAGCGGGCCAGCGGTCCCACCTCCATGGCGTGACCTTTCCACCTGGGCGCCTTAATCCAGGAGTATTTCGCGGTTTCATCCAGCTGCTCGATATAGGTGTCAGTGCCTTTGGCGCTGCTGATATCAAATTTCGGCTGGGTCACCCCATCCCACGGGTGCAGGCCTTTAACGCCATCCGGATAGCGATACCAGGAGTGAGGAACAAATTCCTGAATTTCATTGGGATCCCGTAAGTCAATCGGATGGACTCTGGATAGATCACCGTTGATGATGGCGCCCTGGGGCATCATCAGATTGGCGGCTGAGTAGTCGTTGGCCCGATCCGGTATGTCACCGTAGGCCAGCACGTTCTGTCCGGACAGGCCGCCACCATAGAGCCAGCCTTTGTAGAAGTGGCCGATGGCAATGATGTCCGGAATATAAACGTTGTCGATGAAGGTTTTCGATTGTTTGAGAATTTCGTGGACCTGATTGAGGTTCACCATGTTCAGACCACCGACCGCACCTACGCCGTCTACATTGATGGCGCAGGGTACGCCGCCGACTGTCCAGTTAGGGTGCGTATCCTTGCCACCAAAAATGGTCCGGGTTTTCATGATTTCTTTTTGAAAATCCAGCGCTTCAAGATAATGCGCCACCGCCATCAAATCGGCCTCCGGAGGCAGCAGATAGGCAGGGTTATTCCAGTAACCGTTTTTAAATGGCCCCAGCTGACCGGACTCGACAAACTTCTTTAGCCGGTTCTGGACATCCCTGAAATAACCGGGAGATGAATTGGGGTGATGGGGCGACACCTGTTGCTGCAGCTCTGAGGTCGCCCTTGGATCGGCCTTCAGGGCGTTGACCGGGTTGACCCAGTCCAGCGCGTGGAGGTGATAAAAGTGGACCAGATGATCGTGTACCTGCAGCGACAACTGCATGATATTGCGGATACAGTTGGCGTTTTCCGGAATGTTGATCTGCAGGGCATCTTCCACCGCGCGTACTGAGGTCAGGGCATGGGTTCCGGTACAGACGCCGCAGATCCGCTGCACAAATGCCCAGGCATCCCGGGGATCGCGACCTTTGAGAATGACTTCAAGGCCGCGCCAGATAGTGCCGCTCGATACCGCATTGCGGATGATATTGTTCTCATCAATATTCACTTCGGCGCGCATATGACCTTCGATGCGGGTCACAGGGTCAACGACAATCCGTTGTCCGGAGGTATCCAGACTGAAGCCATTGGGGGTATTGGTGGTCGTCATGGTTACTCTCCTTTTGACTGACTGCGTTTCAGGGCTGAAATACCGGCATGAACGGCGATGGCGCCACCGACAATCCCGGCTGCGGTCAATCCCACCTCATCGGCGGTGGACTCCACACCGAACTGGTGGATATTGCTCAAACGATTGTAGAAACTTCCCTTGTCCCAGAATCCATCTTCCGAGCAACCAATACAGGGGTGACCTGACTGAATGGGGAATGACAGCCCGCCATTCCACCTGATGGTGGAGCAGGCGTTGTATGTTGTGGGGCCCTTGCAGCCCATCTTGTACAGGCAATAGCCTTTGCGGGCGCCTTCATCATCCCATTCCTCGACAAACTGACCGGCATCAAAGTGGGGACGGCGATAGCATTTGTCGTGAATACGCTGGCTGTAGAACATTTTTGGCCGTCCCTGACGATCCAGCTCCGGCAGTCTTTCAAAGGTCAGGATAAAGGTCACCACCGCGGTCATTACCTCGGCGATAGGCGGGCAACCGGGCACTTTGATGATGGGCGCATTGCCAATGCCGGGAACCTTGTGGATTGGCGTGGCACCGGTCGGGTTGGGGGCGGCAGCCTGCACACATCCCCAGGATGCACAGGAACCCCAGGAGATAATCGCCTTGGCATGTTTGGCGGCTTTGCGTAATTGCTCTGTGTACGGACGCCCGGCGATGATGCAGGACATTCCGCCGGTGTTTTCCTGCTCCAGCCCCGGATTGCCCTCACAGGCCAGAATGTACTGGCCATCATATTTTTCAATGGTTTCAGCCACAATGGCCTCCGCCTGATGGCCGGCCGCCGCCATGATGGTGTCGTCGTAATCGAGTGAGATCATCGACAGGATGACATCTTTTGCCAGTGGATGACCTGAACGGATAAAAGACTCTGAACAACAGGTACATTCAAGGCCGTGCAACCAGAGTACGGGAATGCGCGGTTTGGTTTCCATCGCGTGAGCGATTTTAGGGGCGAAGGCCGGGGGTAAGCCCATCGCTGCGGCTGTCAGACTGCAATATTTTAAGAAACTGCGGCGGGTTATTCCCTGCCGGCGCATGACCTCGTAGAAGGTTTCAACCATGATCCTGCCTCTTGTCATTTGGAATTATTGTGCCGTGATCAGAGCAGAAGCCATGCCATCCATTAAATAACCAATAAATTCAATATGATGTTAAGTCTTCTTGATTTGGTGTTGGTAAGTTTCTTTGCAGTTTCTATCCATATCGAAAGTTAAGTTTTCGTTTTTATTGTTAGCGAATAAAGTGGAAAATTCGCTTTCACTTTGGATGAAAAACGTATTAGGTTGTTTCAAATTAGTGATTCATGCTGAAGGTGATAAATGGTGAGAAACACGCTGATCCTGGGGATAGGTAACCTGCTGTGGGCCGATGAAGGTTTTGGCGTGCGTGCCGTGGAAACCCTGGACTCGCTGTATCAATTCGACAGTCATGTCACTTTGCTGGATGGCGGAACCCAGGGGCTTTACCTGTTGCAGTTTATTGAGCAGGCGCAGTTGCTGGTAGTGTTTGATGCCATCGATTACGGCCTGGCTCCCGGTACCCTGAAGTTGGTTGAAGGGGATGATGTGCCCAGTTTTCTGGGGGCCAGGAAGATGAGTCTGCACCAAACCGGATTTCAGGAGGTGCTGGCGCTGTCGCAGATGCTGGGTCACTACCCGGAGCAGTTGCTGCTGGTCGGTGTGCAGCCGCAGCAACTGGAAGATTATGGCGGCAGCCTTACACCACTGATGCGCAGTCAAATCACTCCTGCCATTGATGCAGCTCTGGCGTGGCTCGCCAGGCAGGGCATAGTGGCCAGCAGTCGGGCGCACCCGCAAACCGCAGAGCAGACTCTGGCCGGGCCGGAAATCCATATTGAAAGCTATGAAGCCGGACGGCCCGATGCGCAGGCCGCCTGTCGCAGCGGTGATGGACGGGTGTTGTACTCCCAGCGCTATGACCTGCAATACCGGCCCCATCCCCTCGAGCCTGACGGCTGTATCAGCTGCGATGTAGACCACAGAGGAAAGTATTGATGTGCATCGGTTTACCTATGCAAATCGTGGCGGTGTGGCCGGGGGGCGCCCAATGTGAGGGTATGGGGATCCGCAGGCAGGTTGACACTTTGCTTATCGGCTCGCAGCCGGTGGGCACCTGGGTGCTGGTGTTTCTGGGCAGTGCCCGGGAAGTGCTCAGCGCGACTCAGGCCAGCCAAATCGGAGAGGCGATTCAGGCGCTGGAGAGCGCAATGAGCGGGGATTCGAGCCGGTTGGATGAGGCGCAGATTGATATCTGCTTTGCCGATCTGGTGAATCGTGAGCCGCCCAAACCCGAATCTCTGCTGGATCTGGAACATCGCAGGCAAACCCTACCCAAAAAACGCTGATCAGCAACTGAAACAGGACATCCAATATGCCGACATCTTTGGTTGAACGCTTGCTCAAAACACAGGGATACCTTCAGGTAGACAGTACCAATCTGGCCGATTTTCTGGCGTCAGCCCATGAAGCGGTATTGTTTTTTACTGAGGATCCGCAGCGTTTTCCTGAAAGCAATGATGTGGCGGCCATTCTGCCGGAAATTATCCGTCATTATCAGCCCAGATTAACGGCGGCCGTGGTCAGCCGGGCCGCTCAAAAAGAACTGCAGCTGCGCTTTAACTTCAGTCAGTGGCCCAGCCTGGTGTTTATCAGGGATGGCGTGCGGCTGGGGGTCATCAGCCGGGTGCAGAGCTGGGGTGATTATATTGCGCAGATAGATGAGTTGCTGGCACGCCCGACCCGGGAGCAGATCCCACTGCGACACATTGACTCGTTGGCACAGGGAGGACCGCTGTGAGTACTGAATATATCCCGGTGACTGTGATTGGCCCCGGCTCGCAACCTGAAAGTGATGATGGCCTGAAAAGTGATTTTCAGCAGTTTCCGCAGGATATCTCGGTATATCGTGCCCCGCCTTTACCTGAGCCGGAGGCCGTCACTGGCCTGGGTGTGGCGTTTCAGCGGGCGGCGCGGCTTGCAAGGGAGCTGGGGGATTTTTGTCCGGATGGTCGGCAGCGGGTAATTGAACTGGATGATCTGGATGATGAATGCCGGCAGTTCTTTGATCAGCTGCTGGGTAATGGTGAAGTGAGCATTCAATACCAGAGCAGTGTGCGGGCACAAATCCAGGAGTCGGTATTGGCCGGGGTATGGCGGGTTCGCTACCTAGATGCGAAGGGGCAGGTCACCCGCGATACGGTTGAGGTCGGCGACATTCCGGCAGTGGTTCGCTGGCAGACTTTTACCCAGGCGCAGAGTGAGTTACATCCTGAAGACATTGAATTTCCAGGTGATTTATACAACGCCGCTCCGCTGCTGACGGAAATTGCCGACCGGTTACCCCACAGCGCCAGGGCATCCCGGCCCCATGTTATCAACCTGTCGCTGCTGCCCCATTCACAGCAGGATCTGCAGTTTCTCAGCACAGTGCTGGGGACCGGACCTACGCTGATCCTGTCGCGGGGGTATGGCAACTGCCGCATCAGCAGTACAGCTACCCTGAATACCTGGTGGGTACAGTATTTCAATTCCCAGGAAACCCTGATCCTCAATACGCTGGAGATCAGTGCTATCCCGGACGTTGCCTGTGCAGCGGTCGAGGATATCGCCGACAGCAGACAAAGATTGCTGGAGATCCTGGCCGTTTACGGAGTATCTGATGACTGATTTTCTGCCCGGCTCCTACGGTGGCGACGACCGCAAACTGTCGGGTAACACCCGGCTGGAATGCAAAATATGCTGGTATGTGTATGACCCTGCATTGGGGGATGACTACTGGCAGATTGCGGCGGGCACACCTTTTGCGCAGTTGCCCGGAGACTGGCGCTGTCCAGAGTGTGATGGTGACAAAAGCGGATTTATGGTGCTGAGCGATGACTGATACAGATGATGCCATCGCCGTTGCCAGGGTACTGGAGCAGGTATTTATTCAGATACTCAACACCCGGATGCTTGATATGCCGGTGATTAATCCCGGATTACAGGTTCAGGCGCTGGGATTCAGACGCTATGGGGATTGCTGGTTGGGGGCGCTGATCACGCCCTGGTTCATCAATCTGGTGCTGTTGCCGACACATCAGGACTGGTCCTGCCTCGGTATATTGAGCAAACACCGGCATGAGTTTCCATCTGGCCGTTATGAGTTTGTCCTCGGACATGAGCCACAACTGGGCTTTTTCCAGAGCTGTTCTTTGTTCTCGCCGGTATTTGAATTTGCCTGCCAGACCGGCGCCCTTGATGCCGCGGCGGCAGCCCTGAGCGCCATGACGTCGCCACCTGCGGTTCACGCAGAAGAGGATTCCCCGCAAGACTGGCCCGCCCAAATGCCGGTCGAAGCAATTGACTCTCCAGGGAATGGCTGTTTGCCCGCTAACAGGGATTGTTTGACCCCGGCGATGGCTGATGTGGGCGACATTGATGCGTGTGCCAACGACGCGGGCGCTGATAACGCAGTCAGCGAATTACCGGCAGATGCGCAGCGCGCCGCATTTATCCGTGGCCGTTTTGGCCGGAGGCTGGCCGAATGATGGGGCTGATGCAGCAGCGCTCAACCCGTATTCCTGAGGGGGAGCTGGCGATTGATTGCCGCGCCTTGCCCGAGGTTCGGATCAGTTCAAGTCGCGGCTTTGGGCTGCAAAAAATGCTGGCAGGCAAGACGCCACAGCAGGCTATCGGGCTTATGCCTGTGCTGTTCAGTGTCTGTGGTTATGCTCATAAAGAGGCGGCCAGACTGGCGCTGGGCGCAGCACTTGGCGATCAGGATATCGCGCTGGCTCAGGAGCGTGAGCAGCGCTCTGAGCAACAACTGATGGTGCTGGTGGAAAGTTGCCGGGAGAGTCTGCTGCGTCTGATGCTGGATTGTTATCCCGCGGTCTATGGCAAGTCAGCGCCGGTGGATACTCTGTCGTTTCTGGGCGGTCTTTGTCAGCGCTTTTCTCCGGCGCTGACTGCGTTTAATGGTCAGGACAGCCGAGCCTGCAGCCGTATGGTTGCCGCGCTGGGGGATTTTGTCCGTAATCTGCTGTTCGCCGGTGACATTGAAGGATTCACCCGGCTTAACAGTATCCCCGGACTGCTGCGCTGGTGTCAGTTGTCTGAATGTTTTGCTGCCGATCTGCTGACGACTGTCTCCGATATGTCGAGCTGTGTCAGTGGCGATGATGCCAATGCCGTGTTCGGCCGTGGATTAATGAGCCAGGATCTGGCCGGGATCGCACCTGTGCTTATCGGCCGTGACGCTGCCGGGTTTATTGCCAGGCCGACACTGAATGACAGTCCTGTGAATACCGGCTGTCTTGCCCGGCAACAACAACATCCGTTGATGAAATCATTCAGTTTGGCGCCACAACTGGCCTTGCTGCAGCTTTGGTGTGCCCGTTTGCTGGATATCGCGGCCATGCCCGAAGCACTCAAAGGGATAAGCGCTGGTGCTCCGGCAAACTGGGCGTTCTCTGCTCACCGGGGCTTGGGCGGTCGTGGCAGCGGTCTGGTCGATGCTGCCCGCGGCGCACTGGTGCACAGTGTCGAGCTGCATGCCGGCCGTATTCATCGCTATGGCATAGTGGCGCCCACCGAATGGAACTTCCACCCTCAGGGTTGGGTCGCGCGTCTACTTGGGCAGATAGATGCTCCATCACCGGCGCTGACCCGACAGGCCATGCTGTGGGTGATCTGGGGGGCAGATCCCTGCGTGGGCTTTCAGCTGGAGGTGCAGTGATGCCGGTATTAGGAAAGAGGGCGCAGGCGGCACGGGCTGTCGTGATTGTTCAGTGCAGCGGCAAATCCGGCCATCAAGGCGGGGATCGCTGCGGACAGATACACAGCATCGATGCCAGGCTGCGGCTTTGCTCTGCGCGTGAGCCTACAGGGATGGGAGCCGCGCAATGACCAACTTACCCGGCATATTGGTGGTGGATGATGAGCCGCGGTCGGTCGAGGCGCTGCTGCGGATCCTTGAGGATGATTTTGAGGTGTTTACCGCAACATCGGCCAGACAGGCGGAAGATATTCTCGCCCGGGAATGGATCCAGGTATTGCTGTGCGATCAGCGCATGCCCGAGATGAGCGGTATCGCCTTTTGCGCCCGGGTCAGGGAGCAATGGCCGGCGGTAGTGCGAATTATAATCTCAGGCTATACCGACAGCAGTGACATCATTGACGCCATTAACGAAGGGGGTATCTATCAATACATCACCAAGCCCTGGCATCCCGAAGAGCTGACGCTCAAGATCAAAAATGCCGTGGAGTTGTTTCAGCTGCAACGGGAAAACGAACAGCTGGGCATTGAGCTGCGGCTTAAACCCGACTCCCTGGAGCAATCGGTTGCTGAGCGTCGCCGGGTACTGCAGGAGCGATTTGACTGGGATTTGGGCATAGTACGCGGAGCTGACAGCGTGATGAATCAGGTCTGCTTTCGGGTTCGGCAGGTGGCACCTTTCGATGTCAATGTGGTGATCCAGGGGGAAACCGGTACCGGTAAAGAGCTGTGCGCGCGGGCGCTGCACTACAACAGCCTGCGCAAGAATGCGCCTTTTGTGGCTGAAAACTGTGGTGCGGTGCCGGATGATCTGCTCGCCAGCGAACTGTTTGGCCATAAACGCGGCGCGTTTACCGGTGCCAATGAAGATCGTACCGGACTGTTTGAAATCGCCGATGGCGGCACTATTTTTCTCGATGAGATTGGCGATGTTTCTCCGGCCTTTCAGGTGAAATTGCTCAGGGTGTTACAGGAGGGAGAGATCCGGCCACTGGGCAGCAATACCCGCCGCAGAGTCAATGTCCGGGTGATATGTGCCACCAACCGGGATTTGGAGCAGGAAGTCGCGGCCGGCCGCTTCCGCGAGGATTTGTTTTATCGACTGGCCAACTTTGTCATTCATTTGCCGGCCCTGCGCCATCGTCCCGGTGATATTGAACCGCTGGCCCACGCCATTTTGCATGAACAAATGGCGCTGCTGGGCAAGTCGGTCAAAGGCTTTACCCGCGAGGCGCTCGATCAGTTCCGGCAGTACAGCTGGCCGGGCAATGTGCGCGAGCTGCAAAACGAAATCAAAAGAATGCTGGTGCTGGCACAGCACAATGAGTTGAGTGCGGATCTGATTTCCTCCAAATTGCTGCTCAATGCCTCAGCCGATGATGAGCTGGTGCTGCAGGAGCTGATGTCTGTATGCGGCCACAGCGGAACCCTAAAAGACCGGATTGAACAGGTCGAGGCGCAGATCCTCAAAGAAACGCTGGTGAGATTGCGCTGGAATAAAACCCGGGCGGCGGAGGAGCTGGGGCTGTCCAGAGTGGGACTGAGGGGCAAACTGGAGCGCTACGGACTGGAGAAAAATGGCGCGCAGCTGGTGACTGCTGAATCTCAGGTGAACCGATGACAGATACCCGGGGGACATGTCGGCCAACCATTGACACCGGAAGTGATGCATCTGCGCGGGGCAGGGAGCGCGCTGGCTTGCCGCTGGAGGAAGCCACCTGGATGGAAGTGATCCTGCAAATGGATCAGGTTTATGCCGAGCTGGTGAACTCCCAGGTGATTCTGGAGCAGCAACATCAGGCCGTGAAAGAAGCGCGCAACTTTATCGACAGCGTGCTGGCAGCGATGTCGGATGTGCTGGTGGTGTGCGACAAACAGAATCTGATTATCGACGCCAACCCGGCTTTTGAGCGGCTGGTGGGTAAACATCTGGCGGCACTGAAAGGCAGTTGTCTGAGCCACTATTTCCATCAGGATGACAAGTCACAGGTCATCGCGCTGGCGGATGCCATTCGCGCCCGGCCCATGGCCGATGTGGAGATGCGGCTGCTGGGCGGTGACGGCCAGGCGGCGGTGATGTCGTTTAACGGCACCCCCAGATTCAGTGCCCGTCATTATTACAGCGGATATGTGTTGACCGGGCGGCCTATGGGAGAGTTGCGGCGCGCCTATACCGAGCTGCATGAGGCGCATCAGCGCCTGAAATCCACTCAGCGACAGCTTATCCAGTCGGAAAAAATGGCCTCTCTGGGGCGATTGGTCGCCGGGGTGGCCCATGAACTGAATAATCCCATCAGTTATGTGTACGGCAACATCCATTCCCTGTGGCGCTATCAGGCCCGCTTTAAGCAATATATTGAGGCCATTCACCGGGGGATTGAGCTGCCGCAGCGCGAGGCTTTGCGGACTGAACTGAAGATCGACCGCAGTCTGGAGCATATGGACTCGGTGCTTGCCGGAACCCAGGAGGGCGCGGAGCGGGTGAGCGAAATCGTGCAGAATCTCAGTCGCTTTGCCAATCCGGTGCAGCGTGAACAAATCGATTTCGATCTGGCCAGAATGTGTCGCACCGCCGTCGACTGGGTCGGGCGTGCCGCCAGTCATCAGCCTGCTGTGACGCTGACATTGCCTGATACCCTGATGGTAAAAAATCATGAGGGCTATGTGCATCAGATCCTGATCAATCTCATCCAGAATGCCTTCGATGCTCTGGAGCATCAAACACAACCCCAGTTGGGGATCAGCGCCATGCAGCTGTCCCATTTTGTGGAAGTGAGTGTCCGGGATAATGGTCCCGGCATCGCCGAAGCAGATCTGGTGAGAATTTTTGACCCCTTCTTTACCCGCAAAGAGGTTGGCAAGGGCACCGGATTGGGCCTGTATATCACGTACGGGCTGGCGCGGGAGCAGTGTGGCGGTATGCTGGAAATCAATAATCATGCCGATGGCGGGGTGCTGGCATGTTTGCGCTTACCGCTGCAGGGGGCCGTCCATGAGCAGTAAGGTGTTGTGGCTGCAATCCGGCGGCTGCGGTGGCTGCAGCATGTCGTTGCTGAATGCTGAAACGCCCCATCTGTTCAACCAGTTTTCCCGCTATGGTCTGGAATTGCTCTGGCATCCGTCGCTCAGTGAGCTGGATGGCCGCGATTTACTGACGCTCCTGCAAGCCATATGTGACGGCGTTATGCCGCTGGATATTCTGTGTCTGGAAGGGGCGGTGCTCAGGGGGCCGGAGGGCAGTGGTCGATTTCATATGCTCGGCCCGGATCAGCCGATGATGCACTGGTTACGCCTGTTGGCAGCCAAAGCCAGAATGACGGTTGCCATTGGCAGCTGTGCGGCATTTGGCGGCATCACCAGCGCCGGGGAAAATCCGGCCCAGGCCTGTGGATTGCAATTTGAAGGCGCTCAGCCAGGGGGGCTGTTGGCGGCGAACTGGCAGTCACTGTCCGGCTTCCCGGTGATCAATATTGCCGGTTGTCCAACGCATCCGGATTGGGTGATGGAGACACTGGGGATGATTGCCAAAGGGATGCTTGACCATGCGGCATTGGACAGTTTCAACCGTCCGGCTTTTTATACCCGTTATCTGGTGCATCACGGGTGCCCGCGCAATGAATTTTATGAGTACAAAGCCAGTGCCGAACGTCCGGCACAGCAGGGATGTATGATGGAACATATGGGTTGTCTGGGCACTCAGGCACATGCTGATTGCAATATTCGGTCCTGGAATGGTCAGGGCTCCTGTCTTAAAGGGGGGTATCCCTGCATTAATTGCACGGCTCCTGAGTTTGAGGAGCCACAGGGCTGTTTTGTTGAAACCCGAAAAATCGCCGGTATCCCCGTTGGTTTGCCGACAGATATGCCCAAGGCATGGTTTGTGGCGCTGGCCTCGCTCTCCAAGGCCGCTATGCCTGCCCGCCTGAAGGATAACGCTACCGCTGAAAGCATAGTGACACCTCCCATTGCCAGGGAGAAAAAGCGATGAATAAACGTATTCTCGGACCGTTCAGCCGGGTCGAGGGGGATCTTGAAATCAAGATCGACAGTCATCAGGGGAAAGTCACTGCAGCCTATGTGACCTCAACGCTTTTTCGCGGATTTGAAACCATTCTCAAGGGGAAAGATCCCCGGGATGCATTGGTATATACGCCGCGGATTTGCGGCATTTGTTCCGTATCCCAGTCAGTTGCTGCGGCAACTGCACTGGCCGGTGTCATGGGCCTGCAACCGACAGCCAATGGGCGACTGGCGACCAATCTTATCCTCGCCTGCGAAAATGCGGCGGATCATCTGACGCATTTTTATCTGTTTTTCATGCCGGATTTTTGCCGCCGTCCCTATCAACACCAACCCTGGTTTGATGATATTGCCCGGCAGTTTACCGCGCAGACCGGCGATGTGATGGGAGAGGTATTGACTGCCCGCAGCCAATGGTTGCATTTGACCGGTATTCTGGCCGGCAAATGGCCGCATTCACTGGCTTTGCAGCCCGGTGGCAGCAGTCGGCCGGTATCGACCCAGGAGATCCTGAAAATGCAGCTGCTGGTTGCCGGTTTTCGGGAGTTTCTGGAGACCCGGCTGTTTGGCTGCAAACTGGAGCGAATCAACGCACTGGGTACTGAGGCCGAGCTGAAACTGTGGCACCAACAGCACAGAGCCAGTCATTTCGGGCAGTTTTTATCGCTGGCAGCAAGTGTGGGGTTAGATGGACTTGGTCAGGTTAATTTGCCGCTACTCAGCTTTGGTGGCTATCCCCAATCGGTGATGGACTTCAGTTTCCGGCGGGGGCTGAGATTGCCCGATGGTGCCCTGCAGGCAGTGCATGCAGACCTTATCAGTGAGGATACCAGTCATAGTCTGACCAATCCGGCGATGTCGGCATTGCACCCCTTTGATGGCGAAACCCTGCCCAGCGCCCGGTGTGAAACCGATGACCGGCACTATACCTGGTGTAAAGCGCCGCGACTGGATGGTAACGTGGTTGAAGTCGGGGCGCTGGCGCGTCAGGCCGTCAATGGTCATCCCCTGATGCTGGAACTGATCGACGGTCGGGGCTCTTGCGTTCGTTCGCGTGTTATCGCCAGAATGCTGGAGCTCAGTTTGCTGGTGTGTTTGACCGAGCAGTGGCTTGGACGACTCGATCCGGCGATGGCATTTTGCAGTCATGGCGAGATCCCGCAGTCGGGGCGTGGGGCTGGGCTGATTGAAGCGGCCCGCGGTGGGCTTGGGCATTGGTTAACCGTTGAGGATGGCCGGATCGCCAATTATCAGATAATCGCGCCCACTACCTGGAACTTTTCCCCCAGAGATCAGCAGCATCAGCCGGGAGCACTGGAGCAGGCGCTGGTGGGCGTGCCTGTGCATGAACAGGATGCGGATAATGTTGAGGTTGCCCATGTCGTCCGTTCATTTGACCCCTGTATGGTGTGCCGGGTTCACTGACAACGGGCATGTCCGAAAAATGGAGGCTTAGACAAATACCATGACTGCCGGAATATTGTTGCTCGGGTTCTTTGTTGGCATGAGCCACGCGCTGGAGGCGGATCACCTCGCGGCCATTGCCACGCTGGCATGCAAAAATCACTCTGTCGGCGCCATGGCCAAGCAGGGTATTGCCTGGGGCATTGGTCACAGTATCACCCTGTTTGTGTTCGCCGGCTTTGCATTGATACTGGGAACGGTTATCCCTCAGAACTATGCCAGTATGCTGGAGATGCTGGTAGGCGGCATGCTGATTGTGCTCGGGCTGGATGTCGCCAGACAGTTGCAGGTGAGTCATAGCCACAGGGCAAGGGGGAAAATCCACTGCCGGCAGACCGGGTTGCAGGCTCAGAGCGACGTTAATGCGGTCACTGCTGAGGCTGAAACGGGTACTGCTGACACCTGCCATGCCCTCCTGCATCATCCTTCATCAAATCAGGCATCTGCGCCTGAATCCACCACCCGGGCGTTGGGCATCGGCCTGATGCATGGCACCGCCGGATCTGCAGCCCTTATTATCCTGGCAATGGGCGAGACTCAGGGCCTTGTGCCCGGGCTGCTCTATATTCTGCTGTTTGGTATCGGCTCAATCGTGGGAATGGCGTTACTGTCAATGACCCTGATGTGGCCGATGCTGAAAATACAACACCATGACCTGACCCGCTGGTATCGGCTTACTCAGTATCTGGTTGCACTGGTGAGCTGTGTGCTGGGAGTCACCGTGGTGTTCAGAGCATGGTTCACGATAGCCGGGGCGGTGGCGAGCTAACCCTCAGGGCGGTGGACAGGATCAGCGCGCACCGGGAGTCAGGCTGCTTTTCAATGTGCAAAGGTCGCGCTCCAGGTCATCGAGCAGGGTATCTGACAATACTGATATCTGCTCGGAATCTCCTGCTGGAGACGTTTGCGATTGATTCAGCAAAGATAACAGCTGTTCAAGCTGCTGCCTGATATCGGCAAGCTGCAGTATGGGTGATGTTGGCAGGGGTGTTGCTTGGGCGACGGTGTCGGTGGCTGCAGCGCCGCTTGTGACTGCCGCCGTGAGCGCTGTCGCTGTGTCTATCACCCGTTTCAGCGTCTCTTCTGCCTGACTGCTGTTATTTCCGGCATGATTGGCCAGCTCCCTGACCTCATGGGCCACCACCGCAAACCCCCGTCCCATTTCTCCGGCTCTGGCGGCTTCAATGGCCGCATTGAGTGCCAGCATATTGGTTTGCGACGCCAGCGTCCGGTTTTCTTTGAGCAGCTGTGCCAGCTCCCGGCAGTGCCGGCTAAGCTCAGTCAGCTGCAGCTCATCCATGGCATGGGTTATTGATGGGCTGGTCTGACATTCAGCGACGGAAGTCTCAGCGGCTCCGGTCATTGTGGCTGCTGTATTGCCGACATCATTCAGTTCATTGTCCATTTCGGTCAGTGTTTGTAGCAGGGCAGACAGTCCGGTGTTGAGTGAGGAGATAAGTCCGGCTGGCTGCGGTATTGGCTGCGTGCGATATTGTGGATTCCTGAGCCTGGTTTCCATGGCCTGCAGGCAACGCTGTTGGGTTTGCTGTTGTGCCTGACTGGCTTCCTGCTGCAGCGTCTGGCGAGCGGTATACTCCTCAGTCAGCTGCTTAATTTGACGCTGTAAATGGTCAATCTGCAGCCGTCGGTCGTTGGCGTTTTTACGATTTGCTGAGCTTACCGACATCAGCAGCAATGCCAGCAGGACAAAAGATAGCAGCGCCAGTCCCGATGCCTGCAACTGCTGCTGTGACAGCTGTTGTTGCCCGAGCCTGAGTGCATCAGCGCGGCTTGCCAGTGTGGTCAGACTGTGCGCTTTTGCCTGCAGCAACGCGTCGTGCAGCGAAGCGTTGGCTGACTGTATTTTACTGTTCAGCAGGGTTATCTCGGTTTGCAGTTCAGTGAGCTGGGTCTGACTCAACTGATATTGATTCAGCAACTGTGTCAGTGTTGATGACAGTGATTTTTGGCCGGCGATCTCCAGTGAAATTACCAGTTTTTGCCACACAGCCTGTTGATTGGCGGACGGCGGATATTCAGGTTCGGACTGCAGCAGATTATTCAGTCTGGCGGCGTAATATAGTCGGGTAATGTCATTGTCGGCTCGGGCATCCTGTATGATTTGCGCCAGTGCTTCGGTCAGTGCCTGCCTGTGGCCCGGCAGCACTGATGCGCTCAGGGCCTGATACTGCGCCTTGAGCGTTGGCAGCAGGGACTGTAACACCGAGAGCCGGTCAATCTGTGCGGTCAGTGCTTGCCAGTGCTCAGGTGAAAGTTCAGAAAGAGACCGGGCATAGGGCTGCCAGCTGGCTGGTGGGTGGGTTAAGGAAATTGGCTGAGGAGATGCTGTCACCGTTGGAGTCAAAGCATCCAGGGCACCTGCCAATTCATTCCACCGGGTTTGTAAGGGGATTAACGACTCCAGCTGTTGTCTCAGAGCCTGTTGCCGGTTTTGGATGGCGACGAGGCTTCCGACCGCCAGAGCGAGCAGTAATAGCATGAATAGAAATATTCCCTTCAGCCTGGTTATTTTCATGTCCCTGTATCCATGTCAAAGGACGTTACCGGCAGGGAAGACATTGGATTGATACCACTCAATCGTCAGTCGGCGCTGTGCTCTGAATGTGGCAACGCCCTACTTATGCCTTCCTGATAGTTAGCTTTCTTATAATAACCATGAGTTTAGAACATTCTGACAGGTTTGCCTGAACGCGGGCCAAAAGACGGAACCGTCTCTCAGCAGCTGCACATAAATTTGCACAAACAGAGGGATAAAAAGGGCAGGGAAGACGTTGATAACTGATTGAACCGGGCGTTTGGTCAATCATTCAGGAGCAAGCGTTACTTTTGCTGTGCTTCCTGTTCATCCAGATAAATACCGACAGCCAGACTCATGAGAATAATCAGTGCGAAAAAGCCGCTTAAAGTCAGTGCTAACGTGTCTGCGCTCATGGTGTTTTCCGGTTATCTGTATTTAAGTTGCGCGAAGTATATAAAATGACCAGTTTGGTCGCAAGATTAAATGTTAAAAAACAATTTCAACCATTGAAAAAGGCTGAATCTTACTGTTTCGATATGTCTGTCCGGGGAATTATTCCGAACGCGGCAGTGAAAGTACTATTTCTCAGGTTTTTATTTGCCGGTTTGGCACCCTGTATCGGTATCAGAGGTGATTGTATGGCGCATTGCCGGTAGGGTAAGGGATGAAAATACAAAGCTCAAACAGAGCCTTGCGCCCGGCATGGAACCGAAGTTTGTGAGTCTCGCGAATAACGCAGAGCAGGGACGGCATCAACCGTCCCCGCCATCATGGCATCATCAGAATGCGTAGCTGGCGCTGACCAGTACAGTGCCTTCAGTATTGAACAGATCTTCTTTAACCTGATACTCAGAGCCAATGTCGGTATCAAGCCAGCCTACCGAGATACCTACCCCGGAAAACTCGGTCGATACCGCAATGGAGTAGTCGATATAGCTGCCGCCGAAACCCTCGTCGACGGCATCACCTGAGTTGTTACCTATATGCAGGTCCAGACTGAAGTTTTCAGCAAACTCCCAGCTGTAATTCAGTTCGATATAGTTGTAATTCAGGTCTGCACCACCGTAATCATTGGTATACCAGTAGGCGGCACGGAAACCGTAAAAATCGGCGCCGACAGTTCCTTCAAAGTAATCGTAGTCGCTGGTTTCACCTAAGTAGTTGTAGCGCAGCAGGGTGACATCAACAGAAACATCATCATTGATTTCATGGGCGTAACCGGCGTAAAGATCCAGTTCAATTTTAGTGTCGTCCTCTGGACCGAAGTCGACATTACTGGCCCAGGCGCCGATGAAGAACCCGGAATCAAATCCGTAGTCCAGCGAGCCGGAAACCTGAAAGCCTTTGTCTGTCTGGGATACACCACGGAAACGATAGTCGTTGGCCACCCCGACTTCGCCACTCAGCTCACCGGCATTGGCCAGCGGTGACAGCAGGGCCCCCGTCAGCAGGATCCCGGTCAAGTGTGCCAGTCTTTTTTTATTGAAATATTTATCCACGCTCGATTCTCCATTTTACTTTTGTTGACAGGGACGCTGGCAAAGCGGCGTCCTTTCTGTTTGCCAAACATCAGCTCTGGGCTGCGACCACATGGCGGGGTTCCGTTATGGATGTTGCTCGAAAATCACATAAATTTTTTTGCATTGGTCAACCACTTCCCATGTGCCCTGAAAGCCAGCGGGGATGACAAATTTATCTCCGGCTGCGACGGTCAGGCTATTGCCTGCTTCGTCCTGGATAATACTGAGCCCGTCCAGAATGTCACAAAATTCATGTTCGGTATACTTTACATTCCACTTTCCCGGGCCACTTTGCCAGGTTCCGCAGTGAAACTGTCCGCACGGACTCGTATATTGATTACTAACTATTTGCTCTGGATTCCCTTTTATCAACTTTTCAGCGGGTAAATAGTAGCGCTCGATGGTGCCGTGCTGGTGTTTTATCAGCTGAATATTCTGTATCTGCATGTTCGTTTTATGCTCCGCAAAGGGGGCGTTGGCCCCCTGAATTTATTTCATGGTTGGCATAATGAAGTCAGCACTGAGTTGTTTTGGCCAACGTGCAGTGATGGCTTTGCGACGGGTATAGAAACGCACGCCATCGGTGCCGTGCATGTGCAACGGACCAAACAGTGAACGTTTCCAGCCGCCAAAGCTGTGAAATGCCATCGGTACCGGGATTGGGACATTAACGCCGACCATGCCAACCTGCACTGAATGGCAGAAATCACGGGCCAGCTCACCACTTTGAGTGAATATGGCTGTGCCATTGCCATATTCATGGTCATTGATAAGGCGCAGGGCTGAGGTGTAGTCCGGCACCCGCACTATGCTCAGTACCGGGCCGAAAATCTCTTCGCGGTAAATTTGCATCTCCGGGGTGACATCATCAAACAGGGTGGCTCCCAGAAAATATCCGGGACTGTCGGCCATGGTTTGACGCCCGTCGACCAGCAGCTTTGCCCCCTGACTGATGCCGCTGGCAATATAGCCGGCTACCTTATCCTGATGCGTGCGGGTAATAAGAGGCCCCATTTCCATCTCTGGCTGCATACCATCACCCACTTTCAGCGCGGCAATTTTAGGCAGCAGTTTATCCACCAGCGCATCACCCACGTCGCCCACGGCCAGGACGACAGAAATGGCCATACAGCGCTCGCCGGCTGAGCCATATGCCGCGCCCATCAGGGCATTAACGGCAGAATCCAGATCTGCATCTGGCATCAGCAGCATGTGATTTTTGGCACCGCCCAGCGCCTGTACCCGTTTACCGTGCGCTGAGGCGGTGCTGTAGATATACTCGGCAACCGGGGTGGAACCCACAAACGACACCGCCTGAATGTCCGGATGAGTCAGCAGCCCGTCGACCGCGACTTTGTCACCGTTGAGCACATTGAAGACCCCGTCGGGCAGACCGGCCTCGGTGAGCAATTCTGCAATTCTCAAAGCCGGTCCGGGGTTGCGCTCGGATGGTTTCATCACGAAGGTGTTGCCGCAGGCAATGGCGATGGGAAACATCCACATGGGCACCATTACCGGAAAATTGAAAGGAGAAATACCGGCGACCACACCCAGCGGCTGATTCATCGACCAGGCATCGACACCTGAGCCCACCTGCTCTGTGTGTTCACCTTTGAGCAGGTGGGGAATACCGCACGCAAATTCAACAACTTCGAGACCTCTGACCAATTCGCCGCGGGCATCGTCAAGCACCTTGCCGTGCTGCTGACAGATAAGAATGGCAAGTTCATCCATATGCTGTTCAACCAGCGCTTTGAATTTGAACAAGACCCGTGCGCGATTCAGTGGGGTGGTTGCTGACCAGGGGCCGAAGGCCGCCTTGGCAGCGGCGATGGCAGTATCAACATCTGATGATGTTGCCATGATCACCTCGGCACATGCCTGGCCGGTGGCTGGGTTAAATACGGTCTGGCGGTGCAGGCGGGCATCACATTCGGTTTGCCGGCCGTTGATATAGTGGCTGTATGTCGTCATGGGAGCTCTGTTATTTATGGATTAATCGATGGTGGTAATGACATCGGCAAGAGTATTGACCAGCTGATCTATGTGGGCTTTTTCCACGATCAGCGGCGGTGACAGGGCGATGATGTCGGCAGTGGCCCGCACCAGCACTCCTTTGTGGAAACAACGTTCAAACACGTCATAGCCGCGCTTGCCGATTTGCGCACCGGGGGCAAACTGAATGCCGCCGACCAGACCTGTGTTGCGGATATCTATGATGTGGGGCAGTCCGTTAAGACTGTGCAGCGCCTGTTCAAAGTAAGGTGCCAACTCTGTGGTGCGCGCAAACAGGTTTTCCTGCTGGTAAATATCCAGTGTGGCGAGCGCCGCTGCGGCAGCAACCGGGTGACCTGAGTAGGTGTAGCCGTGGAAGAACTCAATCATGGCCTGCGGGCCCTGCATGCAGGTATCGTGAATGTACTGCTGCACAAACACTGCGCCCATGGGGATGGCACCATTGTTGATGGCTTTGGCTGTGGTCATGATATCTGGAGTGACATCCCACTGGCTGGCAGCAAAGGCGCCACCGACTCGCCCGAACCCTGTGATGACTTCATCAAAAATCAGCAGGATACCGTGCTTTTGGGTGATTTCACGCAGGCGCTGCAAATAGCCTTTAGGCGGCAGAATGACCCCGGCAGAGCCGGACATTGGCTCGACGATAACGGCCGCGATGTTCTCGGCGCCGTGCAGGGTGATCAGACTCTCCAGTACGTCCGCCTTATTTGCCCCATGCTCCGGCAAACCTTTGGAAAAGGCATTGCCCGCGATATCCAGAGTATGAGGCAGGTGATCGACGCCCCCCAATAACTGTGGGCTGAATCCTTTGCGGTTGTTGCCAATGCCACCGACTGAGATGCCGCCAAAACCGACGCCGTGGTACCCCAGCTCACGACCGATAAAGCGGGTTCGGGTTGCCTGACCATTGGCTCTGTGATAGCAAAGCGCCATTTTCAGTGCGGTGTCGACTGACTCAGAGCCTGAGTTGGTAAAAAACACCCGGTTCATGCCTGCTGGGGCGATCCCGCTCAGTCGCTCGGCCAGTTCAAATGCCAGTGGATGGCCCATTTGAAAGCTGGGGGCGTAATCCATCTGGCGGATCTGATGACTGACAGCCTCGCTGATGGCCTGTCGGCCGTGACCGGCGTTACAGCACCACAGGCCAGCGGTGCCGTCGAGTACCTGACGGCCATCGGGATCCCGGTAGTACATGCCTTCGGCGGAAGCCAGCAGTCTGGGATGTTGTTTGAATTGCCGGTTGGCGGTGAAGGGCATCCAATAGTGGTCAAGATTCCCTGCAGACTGCTCTGTTCGTTGCTCAGCCATAAGCATCACCTTTATGTTGTTGGCTTGTTAATGGGTGTTTGTTATTTGGCATACTATGTCAGAAATTTCGAACACAAAAGACCTTTGTGCAGTTTTTCAAGGCAAATGTGCAAAATGTGTAAAAAATATTGAAATGATGTGCAGCCGGAGGCTAATCTTGGACAAACTCAACCCGGGACAGGACGATGTGTACAGTGCCACAGCCCGGACTCGCAGACAGAATAAGGATAATAAGGGGACATATGAGTGCAGTAACAACCAAGGCGCAGTGGCTGCAACTGGCCGACAGCCTCACTGTTCGTGGGCAGGCGTTCATTGACGGTCAGTACGTGGATGCGGCCAGTGGGGCGACGTTCGAGTGTATCAGCCCGGTAGATGGCCGCTTGCTCGCTCATGTCAGCAGTTGCGACAGTGACGATGCGCAGCTGGCGGTTGCCAGTGCCAGAGCCAGTTTTGAGTCTGGTGTCTGGTCGAAAATGGCGCCGGTAAAACGCAAGCAGGTGATGATTCGGTTTGCCGATTTGCTTGAGACTCACGGCGATGAACTGGCCTTGCTGGAAACCCTGGATATGGGTAAGCCTGTCAGTGATGCCAGAGGTGTGGATATCCCCGGTGCGGCCAGGGCATTGCGCTGGTCCGGTGAGGCCATCGATAAAATCTATGATGAAATTGCGCCCACTGCCGACAATGAAATCGGCATGATCACCCGTGAGCCCGTAGGGGTCGTGGCAGCCATTGTTCCCTGGAATTTTCCGCTGCTGATGGCGTGCTGGAAATTGGGGCCTGCGCTGGCGAGTGGCAATTCGGTGATCCTCAAACCGTCGGAGAAGTCACCGCTGACGGCTATTCGCATCGCGACGCTGGCGGTGGAAGCGGGTATCCCGCCCGGCGTGCTCAATGTGTTGCCTGGCTTTGGTCATACGGTCGGTAAGGCGCTGGCGCTGCATATGGATGTGGATACTCTGGTGTTTACCGGCTCGACCAAAATTGCCAAACAGCTGATGATTTACGCCGGTGAATCGAACATGAAACGGGTGTGGCTGGAGGCCGGCGGTAAAAGTCCTCACATTATCTTCAATGATTGTCCGGATCTGCGTCAGGCAGCCAAAGCTGCGGCGTCAGCTATCGCTTTCAATCAGGGCGAGGTTTGTACAGCAGGTTCCCGACTGCTGGTGGAATCTGCCATCAAGGATGAGTTGCTGGCTCTGGTCGTGGAGGAGCTTGGCAACTGGAAACCCGGGCATCCGCTGGATCCGCAAACCACAGTCGGTGCGGTGGTTGATGCTCAGCAATTACAAACTATTTTGAGGTATGTGGAGCAGGGCCGGCAGCAGGGGGCGATTCTGGCCTGTGGCGGTGAGCAGGTGCTGGCCGACACCGGCGGGGTATATGTGGCACCTGCGGTGTTTCATGGTGTCACTAATGAGATGACGATTGCCAGAGAAGAGATCTTCGGCCCGGTTCTGAGCGTTATCGAATTTGATGGTATGGAAGAGGCGGTGCGTATCGGTAACGATACCATTTATGGCCTGGCGGCCGGGGTGTGGACATCAGATCTCAGCAAGGCGCATAAAACGGCTAAGGCGCTGCGTACCGGCATGGTGTGGATTAATCACTATGATGGTGGCGATATGACTGCGCCTTTCGGCGGTTATAAACAGTCAGGAAATGGCCGCGATAAATCCCTGCATGCATTTGACAAATACACTGAGATCAAGGCGACCTGGATTGCGTTGTGAGGGTGAGTGACTGAGTCAATGTAAAACCGGACTGGAGCAGTCCGGTTTTTTTGTGTCAGAACAAATCTTTCATTCGGTGATACAGCATACCGGCGGCCAGGATGGGCGAGCGCAGCGCCGGACCGCCCGGGAAGGTCATGTGCTGGATGGCGGCAAAGATATCAAAACGCGCCGTTTGATTGTTGATGGCCTCAGCCAGCACTCTGGCCGCCATGTGGGTGGCATTCACCCCATGACCCGAATAAGCCTGAGCGAAATAGATGTTGGGACTGTCCGGCAGTTGACCAATCTGCGGCATCCGATTGGCGCCAATTCCTATCATGCCGCCCCATTCATACTCTATGTTTACCCCTTTCAGCCGGGGGAATACCCGCTCCATATTGGGCCGCAATGCTCTACAGATATCTTTGGGGTCCTTGCCCGAATAGGTGCACAGCCCACCAAACAGCAGGCGGTTATCGGCGGACAGACGGAAGTAGTCCAGCGCAATGCTCATATCGGCAAAGGCCATATTGTGGGGGATAATCTGCTCGCAGACCGATTGCGGTAAAGGTTCTGTCGCCAACAGATAACTGCCGGCCGGCAGCACTTTGCCCCCGATGTGCGGCTCCAGTTTGTGGCCAATATAAGCGTTGCCGGCTAATACCAGAAAACGGCTGTTGACCTGTCCACTGGCGGTTTTTACTCTGACGGTATCACCTTTGATGATCTCAGTGGCGGCGCTGTGCTCATATATTTCTACGCCCAGTTGTTTGGCGACTCTGGCTTCGCCCAGCACCAGATTGAGTGGATGCAGATGGCCACTGCCCATGTCGAGCAGTCCCCCCTGATAACGATTTGAACCAATCACCTCATGCAGCTCGGATTTGGGCAGTAGCCTCAGTTCGTGCCGGTATCCCAGGGCACGCAGATCGTCTATCTCGTCCTGCAATTCCTGCATGTGCCTGGGCTTCATGGCCAAATCACAAAACCCCATTTGCAAATCGCAATCGATATGATGGTTGGTGATGCGCTGCTTGACGATGTCCACGGCTTCCAGCCCCATTTGCTTGATGGCGCGGATGCCTTCTTTGCCTATGGTGGATTCAAATTGTTCGAGATTATGGCCTATGCCGCGGATAAGTTCGCCACCATTGCGTCCCGAGGCGCCCCAACCAATCCTGTGAGCCTCCAGCAGTACGACTTTATAACCCAGTTGTGCCAGTTCGATGGCGGTATTCACGCCGGTAAATCCCCCGCCAACAATGCACACATCGGTATCGACTGATGCTTCCAGGCTTGGGTGCTGTGTCAGCTCTTTAGCTGTGGCGTAATAAAAGGAGGCGGGATAATTGTCACTGTGGATTGGGGGTTTGGCTGGCATGTTGACTCCATTCTTGTTTTTAGTTGTAAGTGAATCCGTCCCGGTATATCAATATACGGCAAAGAGTGTATCAGTCTGTACGAGAGTGTTCATTTTATTTAACATGCTTTCATGATATAATACAAAACAAATTCAGCACTGCTATTTGTTGCACCCGACGATGTGCTGTGTACCCGCCACCACTGGATGTGGTGAAGATTGGAGGATTTGTGATTTGGATATAGGTGCCAGCCTCAAGGCTGTTCGGAAAATGAAAGGCCTCTCCCAGCGGGAACTGGCCAAACTGGCCGGTGTAACCAACAGCACCATCTCAATGATAGAAAAGAACAGCGTCAGCCCTTCTGTCAGTTCGCTCAAAAAAGTGCTTTCCGGTATCCCCATGTCTTTGGTGGAGTTTTTCTCTATTGGCGAAAATGTTACGGCAGAGCAAAAGGTGGTTTATCGTTCCAACGAATTGCTGGATATCGGCACCGGTCCGCTGGAGTTCAAACTCATTGGGCGTGATTATCCCAACCGCGCGATGTCGGTGATGTATGAAACTTATCCTCCCGGCGCCGATACCGGGGAAGATATGCTGCGTCATGAAGGGGAAGAGGCGGCCATGGTCATTGAGGGGCGATTTGAGCTGACAGTCGGGGATGAAGTGTTTATTCTGCAGGCCGGTGACAGCTACTATTTCAACAGCGAACAACCCCACAGATTCCGTAATCCTTTCGATACACCCTGCCGTTTGGTCAGTGCTACCACTCCGGCGAATTTTTGATGTAACGCGTTGCGCTTGCCATACTCGCTGGCCGAATTTTATTCTCGGCCAGTTGATTCCCCTCCTTATGTAAATAATTTCGACCAATGTGTCGGTGTTTCTCCCTTTTTACCCTCAGTATCAAATCCTTAACGGTTTGGGCAAGAGCCCCTTTCTCCTCGACTCTCTATACCCATAAACTTCCTGTGTTTATCAAGTAAAGTTAATAAAAACAGCTTGTTGTCTGCATTGATTTAGACACCTTAATACTTGCTCCATTTGCGCTTGCCTGTGCCTGTAAATCCGTGTAGTGTGTGAAAAAATGAACACGCGCAACAAGCGCGTAACAAACAGGCCGGCAGTGTAATTAGAGGTGGTCTATGGCGACAAGCCAGACTTTGATAGGCGTAACCGCATGCAATGAGCAGTTGGGCCTGCATCCATTCAATATTGTTGGTGTGAAGTATTTACTGGGGATTACCGACGGGGCGGGCGGTTGGCCATTGATCATCCCGTCGCTCGGTGCTGAAACACCTGTGGCGGCCATTCTTGAGCGTATTGACGGACTGATGGTGACCGGCTCGCCATCCAATGTCGAGCCTCATCACTATCTGGGGCCAGCCAGTGATCCCGGTACCAAGCATGATGCGCTGCGGGACGCCACGACGCTGCCCCTTATCCGTGCAGCTGTTGATGCCGGAGTACCTTTATTGTGTATCTGCCGTGGCTTTCAGGAAATGAATGTGGCGTTTGGTGGTAGCCTGCATCAAAAACTCCATGAGACCGGCCGGTTTATGGAACACAGGGAAGACAAGAGTCAATCACTGGCGGTGCAGTATGGGCTGGCCCACACTGTGACGCTGGAACCCGGGGGATTACTTTTCGACGTATGGGGCCGCAGCTCGGCGGAAGTCAATTCCGTCCATACTCAGGGCATAGATCGCCTTGCCAGTGGGTTGCGGCCGGAAGCCTGCACACCGGACGGGCTAATCGAAGCCGTATCGGTGAAAAATGCCAGTAATTTTGCCCTGGGTGTGCAATTTCACCCCGAATGGGAAGTCACCAAAAATGCCTTTTATCTGTCGATCTTCAAGGCATTTGGTGAAGCATGTCAGCACAGGGCACAAACCCGAGTGAGATAAAAATGGAAAAGTTAATCGCGTTTTTGAAAGAGAAGAAAATCACCGAAGTTGAATGTGTTATCAGTGATATGACGGGCATAGCCCGCGGCAAAATTGCGCCGGTGGATAAGTTTATCAACGAAGAGGGCATGCGCCTGCCTGAAAGCGTGCTGCTGCAGACAGTGACCGGCGATTTTGTGGATGACGATATTTATTATCAGCTGCTCAATGAAGCGGATGTCGATTTCCTCTGTGTGCCCGACGAAAACGCCGTATACGAGTTGCCCTGGACTCTGGAAGCCACTGCGCAGGTGATCCACGACCTGTACGACCGTATGGGTAATCCCATCGAGCTGTCTCCCCGCAATGTGCTCAAGAAGGTGCTCAGGCTTTATGAAGATAAGGGCTGGGAGCCGGTGATCGCGCCTGAGATGGAGTTCTATCTGGTGGCCCGTAACGGCGACCCGGATCTGCCGCTCAATCCACCGCTGGGGCGCTCCGGCCGTCCGGAGGCCGGTCGTCAGTCATTTTCCATCGATGCTGCCAACGAATATGACCCGCTGTTTGAGGATATGTACGAATGGTGTGAGGCTCAGGGCTTGTTTATCGATACCCTGATCCACGAGGACGGGCCGGCGCAGATGGAGATTAACTTCAGTCATGGCAATCCATTGCAACTGGCAGATCAGGTATTTGTATTTAAACGGACGCTCAGGGAAGCGGCTCTCAAACATGATGTCTGCGTGACCTTTATGGCCAAGCCGGTAACCAACGAGCCCGGCAGCGCCATGCATATTCACCAGAGCGTACTGGACACAGAAACCGGCAAGAATCTGTTTACCAAAGATGATGGCACCATGAGCCAGCACTTCCTCAGCTATATCGGCGGCTTGCAGCGCTATATGCCTGAGCTGATGCCGCTGATGGCACCCAATGTCAATTCGTTCAGACGTTTCCTGCCCGACACTTCGGCGCCGGTCAATCTGGAATGGGGCGAGGAAAATCGCACCTGTGGTCTGCGGGTGCCTGTGTCCTCACCGCAAAACCGCCGAATTGAAAACCGTATTCCCGGTGCTGATGCCAACGCTTACCTGGCGTTTGCCGCCAGTCTGCTGTGTGGCTATATCGGCATGGTTGAAGGACTCAAACCCTCTCAGCCGGTGATGGGCCGTGCCAACGAAAACCGCTCGGGAGTGACCTTGCCGCTGACGCTGGAAGAAGCGCTGGCCATGATGGAAGAGAGCAGCTGCTGTCGTCGTTACCTGGGGGATGACTTCACCACTGGCTTTGTCGCGGTCAAGCGGGCAGAGCTGGAAAACTTCCGGCGGGTGGTCAGCTCCTGGGAGCGGGAGTTCCTGCTGCTGACTGTGTGATCCCCTGTGGTGACCGGCGTTGGTGATGCGGCTTTGCCAACGCTGTGACCCGGGCCTTAAGCCAACCTCGAGTCGGGGTAAAAATGTTATATAAATCAGGATGGAAAATTAATAAATTGGAAATTGCCCGTTGCGATATTTGAGGGCATGATTGGGATGCTGTTGTCTGCTGCCGATGCAGTTGTACTGGTTGTAGCATTGGTCTTAACAATAACACTAATAGCCGGCAGAACCGGTGACACAATCAAAGTGACTGCGCTGACGTCACGACTACCTGCAAAAGGAGATAGCATGAAGTTACTACAAAAAATGACCACTCTGGCATTGGTCACTGCCGGCATCATCGGCAGCACTGCTGTTGCCGCTGAAGAAGTGGTACGTGTGTACAACTGGTCTGATTATATTGCCGAAGACACACTCGACAACTTCCAGAAGGAAACCGGTATTCGTGTGGTATATGACGTATTTGATACCAATGAGGTACTGGAGGCCAAGTTGCTTTCAGGGCGCAGTGGTTACGATTTGGTCGTGCCTTCAGCGCACTTCCTGGGCAAGCAGATTAAAGCCGGGGCTTTCCAGAAGCTGGATCAGTCCAAACTGCCCAACGCCAAATACCTGAACAAGGATTTGATGACGCAGCTGCAAAAGAACGATCCGGGTAACGAGCACGCAGTGCCTTATCTGTGGGGCACCACAGGTATTGGCTACAATGTCGATAAAGTGAAGGAAGTGCTGGGTGAAGATGCACCGGTTGATTCCTGGGATCTGGTATTTAATCCTGCCAATGCCGAAAAGTTGGCCAAGTGTGGCATCGCCATGCTGGACTCGCCCGATGAAATTCTGCCGCCGGTACTCAACTATCTGGGGATGAATCCTGACAGCGTCGATCCTGCCGACTATGAAAAGGCCGGTGAAGTACTGCTGAAAGTCCGTCCTTATATCAAGTATTTCCACTCATCACGTTACATCTCTGATCTGGCCAATGGCGAAATCTGTGTCGCTGTAGGTTGGTCCGGTGACGTGTTGCAGGCTCAGGCCCGCGCCGAAGAAGCCGGGAATGGTCAGAAAGTCGATTACCGCATTCCCAAAGAAGGTGCGCCTTTGTGGTTTGACATGATGGCCATCCCCAGCGATGCCGCCAACGCCAATAACGCTCATGTCTTTATCAACTACCTGATGCGTCCGGATGTGATCGCTTCCATCAGTAATTATGTGGCTTATGCCAATGCCAACGACGGTGCCTATGAGCTGCTGGATGAAACCGTCGCCAAGAATCCGGCCGTGTACCCCTCTGAAGAAACTCTCGCCAAGCTGTATCTGGGTCAGGCACGCCCAATGAAAACCCAGCGTGCCATGACGCGTATCTGGACCAAAGTGAAATCTGGTCAGTAACCGGCAAACGGGGCGGCATTCGCCGCCCCGTTTGACATTTATTGCAAAGCCAAACGCTGTTCCGGATGTGTTGTTCAGTGAGCAGATTGGCGTGGAGAAGTATTATGCCTATGACCTCTGGCGTCACCAATAAACCAACGACAAAGACGCAGGAAGAAGTGTTGCTCAGGATTGAGCGTGTAAGTAAGTTGTTTGATGATGTGCGTGCAGTTGACGATGTGTCACTGACCATCAATAAAGGGGAGATATTTGCACTGCTGGGCGGCTCAGGCTCAGGCAAGTCTACCCTGTTGCGCATGCTGGCCGGCTTTGAGCGGCCTTCAAATGGACGTATTTTCCTTGATGGTCAGGATATTACCGACCTTCCGCCTTATGAACGTCCAATCAATATGATGTTTCAGTCCTATGCCCTGTTTCCTCACATGACAGTGGCGCAGAATATTGCCTTTGGCCTGAAGCAGGACAAGCTGCCTAAGGCCGAGATTACCCAGCGGGTGCAGGACATGCTCAAGCTGGTGCATATGGAACAATACGCCAACCGCAAACCGCATCAGTTATCCGGTGGTCAACGTCAGCGTGTGGCACTGGCCCGCTCCCTGGCCAAGCGACCGAAATTGCTGCTGCTGGATGAGCCCATGGGCGCATTGGATAAAAAGTTGCGCACCCAGATGCAGCTGGAAGTGGTGGAGATCCTGGAAAGAGTCGGGGTGACCTGTGTGATGGTGACCCACGATCAGGAAGAAGCCATGACCATGGCCGGGCGTATCGCTATCATGAGTGATGGCTGGATTGCCCAGACCGGCTCCCCCATGGACATCTATGAAAGCCCCAACAGCCGCATGATTGCTGAATTTATTGGCAGTGTAAATCTGTTTGAAGGCGAGATCACCGACGATGAAGTGGATCACGTCATCATCAGGGCACCGGGGCTGAGCCAACCTTTCTACGTTGGTCACGGCGTATCCACCAGTGTTGATGATATGCGGGTATGGCTGGCGGTACGCCCGGAAAAGACCCTGATCAGCCGTGAACAGCCTGAAGGTCAGTACAACTGGGCCAAGGGCATAGTCCATGACATCGCCTATCTGGGCGGTATCTCTGTGTATTACATCCGTCTGGAAAACGGCCAGCTGGTGCAGTGCAGTATGACCAACCGCGAGCGTCGTGCCGACCATGCAACCTGGGATGATGAAGTGTTTATCAGTTGGGAGGACACCAGTGGCGTGGTGTTAAGAACATGATGAGCAAACCAAAAAAGGGTTTTCGTCTGGCCATTAAAGGCCGGCACTTCACGCTGGGTTTTCCGTTTCTGTGGCTAACCCTGTTCTTCATGCTGCCGTTTGCCATTGTACTGAAAATCAGCTTCTCGACGGCCGCCATTGCGATTCCGCCCTACGAACCGACGTTCACTTATGCGGATGAAATCCTCAATGTGGCATTGAATCTGGGCAACTACTTGTTGCTGCTGGATGATGCCCTGTATTACACCGCCTATCTGGGCTCGCTGAAAATCGCCTTCTTCTCGACCCTGGGCTGTTTGCTTTTGGGTTATCCCATGGCCTACGCCATCGCCCGGGCACCGGCCAAGATGCAGACAGTGCTGCTGCTGTTGGTGATGCTGCCTTCCTGGACCTCATTCCTTATCCGGGTGTACGCCTGGATGGGGTTGCTGGCAGATACCGGTCTTATCAACAATGTGCTGTTGTGGCTGGGGGTGATCAGCGAACCGCTGAAAATCATGAACACCAACATAGCCGTGTATATCGGCATTGTGTACGCCTATCTGCCATTTATGGTGCTGCCGCTGTACGCCAATCTGGTGAAAATGGACATGAGTCTGCTGGAGGCCGCCGCAGATCTGGGTTCCCGCAGCCTCAACACCTTCTGGAAGATTACTTTGCCGCTGTCCAAGGGCGGGGTGATAGCAGGTTCCATGCTGGTGTTCATTCCGGCTGTAGGTGAATTTGTGATCCCCGAACTGCTCGGTGGGCCTGATTCACTCATGATAGGTAAAGTGCTGTGGCAGGAATTCTTCAACAACCGTGACTGGCCGGTGGCCTCAGCGCTGGCGATTGTGATGCTGGCATTGCTGATTATCCCCATCACCCTGTTCCATCGTTATCAGGCCAAAGATTTGGAGAAAGAAGCATGAAAAAGCTGAGTTTTTCTACCGTGATGCTGTGGGTGGGGCTCATCTTTTTATATGCCCCGATGTTCATCCTGATCTTTTACTCTTTCAACGCCTCCAAGCTGGTGACCGTGTGGGGGGGCTTTTCCACCAAATGGTATGGCGAGCTGATGCAGGATCAGCAAATTCTTGATGCCGTCTGGACCAGTCTGGAGATTGCGTTTCTGTCCGCCTCCATGGCGGTGGTGCTGGGCACCATGGCAGCATTTGTGATGACCCGTTTTCGTCGCAGCTGGGCCAAGTTGTCACTGTCCAATATGATCACCGCGCCGCTGGTCATGCCTGAGGTCATCACAGGTCTGTCGTTGTTGTTGCTGTTTGTGCATATGGCTGATTTGATTGGTTGGCCGACCGAGCGCGGGCGCCTGACCATCTGGCTGGCTCACTCAACCTTCTGTGCCGCCTACGTGGCTGTGGTGGTCTCATCCCGCCTGCGGGAACTGGACATGTCGATTGAAGAAGCGGCCATGGATTTGGGCGCAACGCCACTCAAGACCTTCTTCACCATCACAGTGCCAATGATCACGCCGGCATTGACGGCGGGTTGGCTATTGTCCTTCAGTCTATCGCTGGATGATCTGGTGATCGCCAGCTTTGCCTCTGGCCCGGGCGCCACTACTTTGCCTATGGTGGTGTTTTCCTCGGTGCGTCTGGGGGTGTCACCGAAAATCAACGCGCTGGCGACCCTGATTATTCTGGCTGTGTCCTTGCTGGCCTTTCTGTCCTGGTACTTTGCAAGGCGTTCGGAGAAAAAGGCTAAAGCCGCCATGGAATAAGCAAAGCACACTTAACACAACGGTCGCTGCGGCGACCGTTGTTGTTTTATAAATTTAACAAATGTATTAGATTTTGACGGCTTTACGCTGGAGTTTCCCTATTTGAACGTGTAGCATGAATCCGTTGTTTAAAATAATGAACACAAGGGAAGGGTGACAGATGGTTGCAATGACACATGCCGAATCCTATTACGCCGCCTCCGCCAATGACAAAGTTCAGCGTCCCCGACTTGAAGAACAACTCGAGGCGGATGTCTGTGTGATTGGCGCGGGCTACACCGGATTATCTTCGGCACTGCATTTGCTGGAAAGTGGATTTTCAGTGGTGGTATTGGAAGCCGCCCGCATTGGCTGGGGCGCTTCGGGTCGCAATGGTGGACAGATAGTCAACAGTTACAGCCGTGATATCGATGTCATCGAGAAAACCGTGGGCAAGGACACCGCCAGGCTGTTCGGTGAAATGGCCTTTGAAGGCGGGCGCATTATCCGCGAGCGGATTGAGAAATATCATATCGACTGTGATTTGAAAAACGGTGGCGTGTTTGCTGCCCTCAATCAAAAACAGATGGGTCATCTGCGTGCTCAAAAGGCATTATGGGAAGCCCACGGTCATATCAATCAACTGGAGATGTTGGATGAAACCGGTATTCGCGCTGTAGTGAATACTGAACGTTATGTCGGTGGCATGCTGGATAGAAGCGGCGGCCACATTCATCCCCTGAATCTGGCGTTGGGCGAAGCCCGGGCGGTGGAGAGTCTGGGGGGCAAAATCTTCGAAGATTCCGCCGTGCTGGATGTTATCGAAGGTGAGCCTGCCGTTGTCAAAACCGCCCATGGTGAAGTGAAAGCGCGTTTTGTGGTGGTAGCGGGCAATGCCTATCTGGGCAGGTTGATGCCGCAACTGATGGCCAAGTCCATGCCCTGCGGTACTCAGGTGATCACCACCGAGCCTTTGGATGCCGAGCTGGCCCACAGCCTGCTGCCACAGGATTACTGTGTTGAGGATTGTAACTATCTGCTGGATTATTTCCGCCTGTCCGGTGACAAGCGGCTGATCTATGGCGGTGGCGTGGTGTACGGCGCGCGCGATCCCGATGACATAAAGTCCATCATCCTGCCCAAGATGCTGAAAACCTTCCCTCAGCTTAAAGACATCAGAATCGATTACACCTGGACCGGCAATTTCCTGCTGACCCTGTCGCGTCTGCCTCAGGTTGGGCGGATAGGTAAAAATATCTATTATTCCCAGGGATGCAGTGGACATGGGGTGACCTACACCCATTTGGCAGGTAAATTGATTGCAGAAGTCCTGTCAGGTCAGGCGAAACGCTTCGATGCATTTGCCTCGTTGCCCCATTATCCCTTCCCCGGCGGCCATGCCCTGAGAGTGCCTTTCAGTGCGCTGGGCGCCTGGTATTACACAGTGCGGGATAAATTGGGGATCTAATGAATCAGCGGCGGAGATTGCGGTTTCCGCCCGGAAAAAAGGAGTCAGTTGTGCAGCTAAAATGTCCATCTCTGTTGAAAACTCAGTGCTTTATCGACGGTCAGTGGTGTGATGCCATCAGCGGTGAGCGGGAGGTGATAGTCAACCCTGCGACCGGTCAGGCGATTGCCGGTGTGCCGGTTATGGGACGTGAAGAGACCCGTGAGGCGATTGAAGCGGCGCAGGCGGCATTGCCCGGATGGCGGGCGCTGACGGCCAAAGAGCGCGGCGCGAAATTGCGCCGCTGGTTTGAGTTGATAATGGAAAACGTCGATGATCTCGCGCTGCTGATGACCACAGAGCAGGGCAAGCCGCTGGCGGAAGCCAAAGGTGAGGTGGCATACGCCGCTTCCTTTATCGAATGGTTTGCCGAAGAGGCCAAACGTATCTACGGCGATACCATTCCCGGTCATCAGGCTGACAAACGCATCATGGTGATTAAACAGCCGGTTGGTGTGACGGCTGCCATTACGCCCTGGAACTTCCCGGCGGCCATGATCACCCGCAAAGCCGGGCCTGCACTGGCTGCGGGTTGCACCATGATAGTCAAGCCCGCGCCGCAGACGCCGTTTACGGCATTGGCGCTGGCGGAGCTGGCCCAGCAGGCGGGAATTCCAGCAGGCGTATTCAGTGTGATCACCGGCGATGCCATCGCCATCGGTAACGAGCTGTGCGACAACCCTGTGGTGCGCAAACTGTCTTTCACCGGCTCTACCGGTGTGGGAATTAAGCTGATGCAGCAGTGTGCGCCGACATTGAAGAAGTTGTCGCTGGAGCTGGGCGGTAACGCACCTTTTATTGTGTTTAACGATGCCGATCTGGACGCTGCGGTCGAAGGCGCCATGATCTCCAAGTTCCGTAATGCCGGACAAACCTGCGTGTGTGCCAATCGTATCTATGTGCAGGATGAGGTATATGACGCCTTTGCGGCCAGGCTGGCCACGGCCATGAGCAAACTGACCGTGGGTAACGGGACTGAACCGGGGGTTACCACCGGGCCGCTTATTAATCAGGCGGCACTGGAAAAGGTGCAGAGCCATCTGCAGGATGCGCTGGATAAAGGCGCGACGCTGGTGGCCGGTGGTACCCATCTGGGCGGTAATTTTATCGAACCAGCCATTCTCACCAATGTCACCGCCAGTATGAAAGTCGCCAGAGAGGAAACCTTTGGCCCGCTGGCGCCGCTGTTCCGCTTTACCGATGTGGATGATGTCATCCGTCAGGCCAATGATACTGAGTTTGGTCTTGCCGCCTATTTCTATGGCCGCGATATTTCGCTGGTTTGGAAAGTGGCCGAAGCACTGGAATATGGCATGGTCGGGGTAAACACCGGGCTTATCTCTACTGAAGTGGCGCCTTTTGGTGGCATGAAGTCATCTGGTCTGGGCCGCGAAGGTTCCAAATACGGCATGGATGAATATGTGGAAATCAAATATATCTGTTTGTCGGTGTAACCGGCCTGAAGGGAGTCAGTATGAGCAAGACCAATGAAGCTATGATGGCCCGTCGGGCGGCGGCGGTGGCTAATGGTGTTGGCCAGATCCACCCGGTGTTTACTGAGCGCGCCGACAACGCCAGCGTATGGGATGTGGAAGGCCGCGAGTATATCGACTTTGCCGGCGGCATTGCGGTGCTCAATACCGGGCACCTGCACCCCAAAGTCAAACAGGCGGTCACTGAGCAGCTGGACAAATTTTCCCACACCTGTTTTATGGTGCTGGGTTATGAAAGCTATGTAGAAGTGTGTGAAAAGGTCAATGCACTGGTGCCCGGTGACTTTGCCAAAAAATCAGCGCTGTTTACCAGTGGCTCTGAGGCGGTGGAAAACGCCATCAAAGTCGCCCGCGCCTACACCAAACGCGCCGGGGTGATTGCATTTACCTCCGGCTATCATGGGCGCACCATGGCGGCACTGGCGCTGACCGGTAAAGTCGCGCCCTACAGCAAAGGCATGGGACTGATGCAGGCCAATGTGTTTCGCGCCGAGTATCCCTGCGCGCTGCACGGGGTGAGCGATGATGATGCCATGGCATCGATTGAGCGCATCTTTAAAAATGATGCCGAGCCTGCTGATATCGCCGCCATCATCCTTGAGCCGGTGCAGGGCGAGGGCGGATTTTATGCCGCATCGCCGGCCTTTATGAAACGCCTGCGCGAGCTGTGCGATCGCGAAGGCATCATGCTGATCGCCGATGAAGTGCAAACCGGCGCTGGTCGTACCGGTACTTTCTTCGCTATGGAGCAGATGGGGGTGGCTGCCGATATCACCACCTTTGCCAAATCCATTGCCGGTGGGTTCCCGCTGTCGGGCATTACCGGCCGAGCTGAGGTGATGGACGCCATTGGACCGGGTGGTCTGGGCGGGACTTATGGCGGCAATCCACTGGCCTGTGCGGCGGCGCTGGCGGTGATGGAAGTCTTTGAGCAGGAAAACCTGCTCGCCAAAGCCAATGCCATTGGTGACACCCTGAAATCAGCCTTTAATGCGATGGCGCAGCAGCACAGCTTTATCGCTGATGTGCGGGGATTGGGGGCGATGATCGCCATCGAGTTGATTGAAGATGGTGTGGCCAAACCCGAGTATTGCGCCGCCATGCTGAGGTTGGCCCGTGAGCGCGGACTTATCCTGCTGTCCTGCGGCACCTACGGCAACGTGCTGCGGGTACTGGTGCCTTTGACTGTATCCGATGCGCAGCTCAAACAGGGCATAGAGATTATGGCTGAGTGTTTCGGCCTGCTTCGGGATGCGGTATAGACAGGATAAGCCAAGTTGCCGATATAAACAGATCGCGCCGATATCAAGCTGATAGCTGATATTGGAAAGGGAAAGGAAAAAGCAAAAAGGAAGGTCAGTGACCTTCCTTTTGTTTTTAATACTGCTGTAACACTGTCAGCTTCTCACGAACCGGCTGACATTTGTCACCTGCGGGCAGTTCAGCGTTAGCTGGCGGCTTTCATCGCTGCGGTAAAGTCTGCCAGTTTGGCCAACATCACCTCGGGTTCATGCAGGTGTTGCTCAATGATTTTTACCACAGCTGAGCCTGAGATGGCGCCGGCCGCGCCTGCGTCAATAGCGGCCCGTACCTGCTCTGGAGCGCTGATCCCAAAGCCCAGCAGGGGTGGCGGGGCGTTGAACGCTTTCAGCGCGCTGAGCACCTGCTCCACCGGCATACCGGCTTTGGCGTCAGTGCCGGTCACACCGGCGCGGGACAGCAGATAGGTATAGCCGCTGCCAGCCTCACTGACCCGCTTGAGGGTGTCGCTGTTTGCGTTAGGCGGTGCAATAAAAATAGGTGCTATACCATGGGCTTTGGCGGAGGCGATAAAAGGCGCGGCTTCTTCCACCGGTACATCGGCAATCAATACTGAATCCACTCCGGCATCCCGGGCTTTGGCATAGAAGGTATCCACGCCATTGGCATACACCAGATTGGCGTAAACCAGCAGGCCGATGGGCAACTGCGGGTGCTTGGCGCGCACTTTGGCGATCATGTTAAAGCAGGTCGCCGGCGTGGTTTTGGCGGCCAGCGCACGCAGATTGGCGCCCTGAATGACCGGGCCGTCGGCCAGTGGGTCGGAGAAGGGGAAGCCCAGCTCCAGTGCATCGGCGCCATGCTCAACCAAAGTATCGATAATCGCCAGTGACAGCTCAGGGCCGGGATCGCCCAGGGTCACAAAAGGCACAAAGGCGCCGCGCTTATCAGCGCTCAGGCGGTCAAAAGTCGTTTGATAACGTGTCATATGCTGCTCCTGTCCGGCTTATTGCGCGTCTTGGTTTGACTTGGCCTGCTCGGCCAGAATGTCGGACACAGTGAAGATGTCTTTATCTCCCCGGCCGGACAGGTTGACGACCAGCAAGGTTTCTTTGGTTGCCTGCTTGGCAAGCTCAATGGCATAGGCCAACGCGTGGGCCGATTCCAATGCCGGGATAATTCCTTCGCTGCGGGCCAGCAGCTGGAAGGCTGCCAGGGCTTCATCGTCAGTGGCTGAGCCATATTGAGCACGGCCAGTAGCGTGCAGATACGCGTGCTGCGGGCCAACGGAGGGGAAATCCAGACCGGCAGAGATGGAGTAAGACTCCTCAATCTGACCATCTTCATCCTGCATCAGCGGTGCTTTCATGCCGAAGAATATGCCGGTCTTGCCATGGTGCAGCGGCGCGCCGTGCATATCGGTATCTATGCCTTTACCCGCAGGCTCAACACCAATCAGCTGAACAGATGCCTCATCGATAAAGTCAGCAAACATGCCAATGGCGTTGGAGCCGCCGCCAACGCAGGCGATCACCGCATCGGGCAGGCGACCTTCTTTTTCCAGGATCTGCTTTTTGGTTTCTTCGCCGATCACTTTCTGAAATTCGCGCACTATCGTCGGGAAAGGATGAGGACCTGCAGCCGTACCCAGCAGGTAATGGGCGCTGTCGTAGCTTCCTGACCAGTCTCGCAGCGCTTCGTTACAGGCATCTTTCAGCGTCGCCGAGCCTGAGTGCACCGGGATCACCTCGGCGCCCATCAGCTTCATACGAAACACATTGGGAGACTGACGTTCCACATCCTTGGCACCCATATAGACGCGGCACTTGAGGCCCAGCAGAGCGCAGGCCAATGCGGTGGCCACACCATGCTGACCGGCACCGGTTTCTGCGATGATCTCTTTTTTGCCCATGCGCTTGGCCAGCAGTGCCTGACCCAGTACCTGATTGGTCTTGTGGGCGCCGCCGTGCAGTAAATCTTCGCGCTTGAGGTAAATCTTCGCCAGCGGATTGGGGCTCAGATTGCGGGTCAGAGTGAGGGCGGTGGGGCGACCGGCATAGTTTTTCAGCAAATCGACAAATTCGGCCTTGAAGCTGTCATCCGCCATGGCATCGATAAAGGCCTGCTCCAGCTGCACCAGCGCCGGCATCAGGATTTGCGGTACAAAGGCGCCGCCGTAGTCGCCAAAATAGGCATCCAGTTTGAAATGGCTCATGTTACTTCCTTCTGTTTAATATTGTCTGAGGCGGCTGAATGCCAGCTCGATTAATTCGGTTTGTTTGATACCCGGGCTCAGTTCCAGCCCTGAGTTAAAGTCCAGGGCCAGAAAGCCGGCCTTGTCGGCGGCCTGGGCGTTGTTTGGATTCAGCCCTCCGGCCAGCATGGCCGATGACTTGCGCGGCAGTGGCTGCTGCCAGTTAAAGGCTTCCCCACTGCCGCCAAAACCCAGCTCGCCTTTGCTGTCATACAGCAGCCGGTCAACGGCGGCGATCAGTTCATCATTGATGTCGGCGTTGATACCCGCCCTTACATCCACGGCGATGGCTTTCCAGATGGCGGTGTCTGCTGGCAGCAACGGGCGAAGCCGGCGAATGTCATCAGCGGTTTCCTGACCATGCAGCTGCACAGCGCTAAGGCCAAGCGCCTTGGCATACTGGGCAATCAGCTCAGGCGCTTGGTTGACGAACACCCCCACAAGCTGCAGCTTTTGCTGCGCACTGCGGTTGGCATCGGCCAGCGCATTGGCTTCATCAAGTGTCAGTTTGCGTTTGGAGTGCTCGGCGAAAATCATGCCGCCGTACACGGCGCCTGCCTGAGCGGCGGCCTGCATATCTTGAGCCCGGGTAAGGCCACAGACTTTGTGTTTTCCACGGATAAGCTGGCGACAGGCGAGATCCAGATCATCCTGTGCCATCAGTGAACTGCCCACCAAAAAGCCGGCAACCAGTGGACTTAAGCGGCGCACATCCTGGTGGGTGTAAATGCCGGATTCGCTGATCACCAGAGTGCCGGCGGGAATAAGCGGTGCCAGCTGCTCTGTCATCGCCAGATTTGTACTCAAATCCCGCAGGTTACGGTTGTTGATGCCGATGATGCGTGCCTCAAGGGCGATGGCTCGCATCAGCTCTTCTTCATTGCTGACTTCGGTGAGGATATCCAGTTGGTATCTGGCTGCCTCTTTGGCCAGCAGCCGGTACTGGCAATCGTCCAGCACTGACAGCATCAGTAAAATGGCATCGGCGCCCTGATGCGCCGCCAGCTGCACCTGATAGGGGCTGACGAAGAAGTCCTTGCACAGTATGGGCTGGTGTACCAGCGCCTTCACTTTGGGGATATAGGCCATATCGCCCTGAAAGAAGGCTTCATCGGTCAGCACTGAAATGGCGCTGGCATGACGGCGATAGACTGCGGCTATCTGCTCAATATCAAAATCGGCACGGATAAGCCCTTTGGAGGGGCTGGCCTTTTTGCATTCCAGAATAAAACCGGCTTCCGGTGTGGCCAGCGCGTCATACAGGCTGCGCTGTGACACCTGGGGCGTCAGTTGCTCACCAAAGCGCTGTTTGAGCGAGTCGATGTGCGCCGCTTTGGTGTCCACAATTTTGGTTAACACATTGCTCATGCTTGCTTCTCCTGAGCCGTTGTTGGGTTTGCCGGTACTTTTTTATCCAGAGCGTTGCCGGCGTTGGCCAGTTGCTGCAGCAAGGTCCAGCCTTTGCCGCTTTGCAGTACCGCCAGTGCCTGCTCGGTGCCGGTTTTCAGGCAAGGTGCCAGGCCGCTTAAATACAGGGCGGCACCGGCGTTGATGGCCACGGCATCTCTGTGTGCCGTCTGCCCCCGGCCCTGCAAAATCGCGCGGGTGATCTCTGCATTCCGCTCAGGCTCACCGCCTTCCAGCTGGGCGATGGTGGCACCTTGCACGCCGAAATCCGCTGGGCTCAGGGTGTATGCTGTCAGTTTTCCATCGTTTAGCTCGACTACACTGGTGTCGCCGTGCAGGGCGATTTCATCCAGACCGCTGCCATGCACCACCATGGCGCGTTTGACCCCTAAAGCGCTCAGGGTTTCGGCGATCGGCATCAGCAGTGACTGGCTGTAAACCCCAAGCAGCATAAAATCCGGGCTGGCGGGGTTGATAAGCGGTCCAAGGATATTGAACAGGGTGCGGGTTTTCAGTTCCTGACGCACAGGTACAGCATGTTTAACCCCCGCGTGGTAGTGGGGCGCAAACAGAAAGCACAGCCCAAGCTGCTCAAGGCAACCGGCAGCGGCCTCGGGTGACATGGTCAAATCGATACCGAATCTGGCCAGCAGATCTGAGGAGCCGGACTTGCTGGAGACGCTGCGATTACCGTGTTTGGCTACTTTGGCACCCGCTGCCGCGGCGACAAAAGATGCCGTGGTGGAGATATTGATGGTGTTGAATCCATCGCCGCCTGTGCCCACGATATCAATCACGCCACCTATCCCGGCTGGTTTGGGAAAAGGTTTGGCAGCATGGCGCAGGGCGCTGGCGGCGCCGGTGATCTCATCGATGGTTTCACCGCGCACTTTGAGGGCAATCAGCATGGCGGCCATATTGGCCTGGGTCATCTCACCCTGCACCAGCGAGGTGAACAGCGCCTGACTGTCGCCCCGGGACAGGCTTTGTCCCTGAAACAGTTGCTCTAAAAGACGTTGCTGGGATTGAGCCATTACAGACCTCCTGTCGATGTTTGGCGATTGGCCTGTGGCTGGATTTGGACCTGTGCCTGGCTTTGGGCTTGCGTCTGGCTGCGGCTTTTCAGATACGCCAGCGTCTGTACCAACAAACGACTGCCGGCTGTGGTCAGGATGGATTCCGGATGAAACTGAAAGCCCACTGAAGGATGTTGTTTGTGGCAAATGGCCATGGTCAATGCATCGTTGGCGGCGTCAGTGGCGGCAATCACTTCCAGACACTCAGGCACGCTGGTTGCCACCAGTGAGTGATAACGGGCGACAGGCAAAGGCGAGGGCAGGTTATCGAACAGAGGATTGCCGTTGTGAAACACATTGCTGGCCTTGCCGTGCACCACGGTCGGGGCGCGACCCACTTTGCCGCCATAGTGCTCGATCATGGCCTGATGCCCCAGGCATATGCCGAGGATCGGCAGTTGTCCGGCGACCTTGGCCAGCAGCGCCATCATGCAGCCGGCATCATGGGGGGCTCCCGGTCCGGGAGACAGAACCAATGCGGTCGGCTCAGTTTCTGACAGCAGTTTGTCCGCCAGAAACTGCACATCGATATCGTTGCGATAAATCACCACTTCACAGCCCAGGCTTCTGAATTGATCAACCAGGTTGTAGGTAAAAGAGTCGAAGTTATCCAGCAGATACAGTTTCATGCGCCACCTCCCTGCAAAATGGCATTGATCACGGCCTGGGCCTTTTGGCGGGTTTCATCGGCTTCCAGTTGTGGCACTGAATCAAACACCACACCTGCTCCGGCCTGAATGTGGGCCACACCATCGGCCACAAAGGCGCTGCGGATGACGATGCAGGTATCCATATCACCCAGACCGTTGAGATAACCCACTGCGCCGCCATAACTGCCGCGGCGCTCACCTTCACATTGGCGCACCAACTGGGAGGCGCGCACTTTTGGGGCGCCAACCAGGGTGCCCATGTTCATACAGGCCTGGTAGGCGTGCAGGGCATCGAGGTCGTCGCGCAGCTGGCCGGTCACCCGGCTGACCAGATGCATCACATGGGAGTAACGATCGACCTTAAGCAGCTCAGCCACTTTGCGGGAGCCGGCACTGGCGATGCGGGCGATGTCATTCCGGGCCAGATCAACCAGCATCAGATGTTCAGACAGCTCTTTCTTGTCCAGACGCAGTTCCAGTTCGATACGTGAGTCAAGATCGGCATCTATGCTGCCATCAGCCGCTTTGCCACGGGGACGGGTGCCGGCAATGGGGTAGACCTCCACCTGATTGCTGCCAGCATCATATTTAAGGGCACTTTCCGGTGACGCGCCAAACAAAGTGAAGTCCGGGCCGCGAAAATAGAACATATAGGGGCTGGGATTGCTGGCGCGCAGCGCCCGGTATGCGCCCATCGGACTTGGGCAGGGCAAACTGAAACGGCGGGATGGCACCACCTGAAAAATATCGCCGGCCACAATGTGCTCTTTTAACTCATTCACCCGGAGGCAGAAATCTTCATCGCTGACATTGACTGTCATCTGCGCATCCACTGGTGTCAGCGCCTGCGCCGGACAATGGGCTTTGGCGAGGCTGATGAGGTTGGCGGTGCGGTTCGCCAGTTTGCCCAGCACCAGATCATCACGGGTAAAGGCATGGGTAATGAGTTGGGCACTGGCTTGCTGGTGATCGATCAGCAGCAGGGTTTCAGCCAGATAAAACAGATAGTCAGGGCAGTGATTGGCGCCATCCGCGGTAGCGGGCAGCGGCTCGACCGTATCGATCAGGTCATAGGCCAGTACGCCACCCAGGAACAGATCTTCAAATGCTGCGATGCCGCCTATTTCGTTGACCAGCATGCGCAGACCATCCAGTGGCGAGCATGCCTTGAGGCGGGAATCTTCATCCATTACGCCTGAGGGACGCACCAGAGTGACCGTCAGCGTATCACCGGTGCGGCCATGGGCTGCGCCGGGAAAGTCCTTACTGTTGAAATAATTGGCAATAGGCTCAAGCAGGGCTGCGCCATTGCCGGTCAGGGCGGTGAAGGTCAGTTGATAACCATCGGCGCGGATCATCAAGGCTGCATCTGTCATCACCAGACTTTTTAAATGGTCCTTGGTGGCAATTTCAGCCGACTCCAGCAGCAGGGTATTGGCCGAGTCATGACACAAATGCTGGTAGAGGCTGAGGGGATCGCTGTGATAGCTGATCGCCTGCTTTTGGGTAAAAACATCGGGAAACTTGGTGTATCCCTGATTTTCAGTGGTTTTCATCCGTCTTTCCTGTTGTTGTCAGCATGGCTGAGCGTCTTATTCCTGCTACCTTGCGGGACTTTTTTACAGATTTAACCAGGTATAAAAAAGGCCCGCTTTGAGCGGGCCTTTGTCGAATTCTGTCTCAGTAAAATGAGTGCAGCACAACACACTACCCGCAAGTTGGATAGTGCCACCACCAGTTGTTAATGATGAATGCGTGCTTGTTCATTTTAGGTGTTACCTCTGTTGTCTATGCCTTATAGAAAACCCAATCCGGCAATGTTTGTCAATTGAATAATGTTCATTTTTAACGATAACGGTGATTGTTGAGGGCTAACTGGGTTTTTCACAAAAAATGCCGGTCAAAATTATTGATGTGCTTCCAGCGTCCGGATTTTTTCATTTGTGCTGATAAATCCGGGGCTTCACTGTTCCGGCAACCGGGGCAAGCTGCCGCACACAGCCTGAACTGCAGTTCATGAATTGGTGTTTGTGGGGGGATGGCATGGGAAATCCTCCATAGGTCAACGAGCTTGCTTTGCTTTACGCTAAGTTCGCGCTTTTCCTTGAAGAAAAGAGTACAATTCGATTTATGACAACTGATACCTTACTGGCTGATTTGCACAGCCACACGACTGCATCTGATGGCAGACTGACGCCCGCCGAATTGGTGGCAAGAGCCCTGGAACAAGGGGTACAGATGCTGGCGATTACCGACCACGATACTGTCGATGGTTTGCAATCCGCCCATGAATTTAATCTGGCTCAATCCGAGCCCCTGCGACTGGTTAACGGTGTCGAGATTTCCACCCGCTGGAATCATTTCGATATCCATGTCGTGGGACTGAATATCGACATTCATCACCAGGGGCTGCTGGATTTTCTGGAAAATCAGCGCCGGTTGCGGGAGGAGCGTGCCCGGGAGATAGGCGTGCGTCTGGCCAAGGCCGGTATTGAAGGCGCCTATGAAGCCGCTCGGGAACTGGCCGGTGAGGCCGCTATCAGTCGCGGCCATTTCGCCCGTTTTCTGGTGGATGCCGGGCATGCGCCGGATGCCATGGCGGTGTTCAAGCGTTTTCTGGCACGCGGCAAAACCGGCTATGTACCCAATAACTGGGCCGATATTCCAACGGCCATTAACATCATCCATGATGCCGGCGGGGTGGCGGTAATGGCACACCCGAGCGCTTACAAGCTGTCGGCCAAGTGGCTGAAGCGCCTGCTGCGCGAGTTTAAAGAAGCTGGCGGCGATGCCATGGAAGTGGTCATGGGGCAACAAACGCCCGATGACAGAGTGCAGATGGCGGCCCTGAGTGTTCAAAAAGGCTTGCTGGCATCCGTTGGCAGTGACTTTCATTTTCCTGGCCGCTGGATCGAGCTGGGCAAGAATTTATACCGGCCCCAGGGATTGTCCTGGGTCTGGGAATCAGACAAGTGGGAAACCCGATCATGAGTCAGTTTTTCTATGTACATGAGGTTAATCCTCAGGCCCGTTTGATCAGTCAAACGGTCAATATTCTTAAAAATGGCGGGGTGATTGTGTACCCCACGGATTCAGGCTACGCGCTGGGTTGTATGATTGGCGATAAAGGTGCGATGGAGCGTATTGCCCGTATCCGTAACATTCAGCATGACCACAACTTCACGCTGATGTGTCTGGATCTGTCTGAGCTGTCCAATTACGCCAGAGTGGATAATCAGGCGTTTCGCCTGCTCAAGCACTGCACGCCCGGGCCTTATACCTTTATTTTCAAAGGCACCAAGGAAGTGCCCAAGCGTCTGCTCAATGACAAACGCAAGACTATTGGGATTCGGGTGCCCGACAATGTTATCGCCCGTGAATTGCTGCAGGCGCTGGGAGAACCCATGCTGTCGACCAGTTTGATTATGCCCGGCGAGGAATTTACCGAGTCTGATCCGGAAGCGATCCGTGATCGGCTGGAGCATCAGGTTGACGCCATTTTGCATGGTGGGTATCTGGGGGAGAATCCGACTACAGTGGTGGATCTGTCCGAGGGCGAAGTGGAAATCGTGCGTCAGGGCGCCGGTGACCTCGCGCCGTTTCTGTAAACGGGGCGTAGCATTTCTTTTATCGCGGTGGAATTGCAGGTATAATCGCGCGTTTGGCGGGTTTCCGCCGGATGTTGGGGCAAACGTGGGGAGCTCATGCAGGGCGCACAACAAGTCTTACCTTTAGCTGTTGTACGCGGCGAGCCGATTTCCGAGCTCCCGGCTGATCTGTTCATTCCGCCTGAGGCGCTGGAAGTTTTTCTGGAAGCCTTTGAAGGTCCATTGGACTTACTCCTGTACCTGATCCGCAAGCAAAAGCTGGATGTGGTGGATTTACCGCTGCAGCAGATCGCGGCTCAGTACCTGGAATACATCACTTTGCTGACCGATGCCCGGGTAGAGCTGGCGGCTGATTATCTGGTGATGGCAGCCACGCTGGCGGAAATCAAATCCCGTCTGCTGCTGCCCAAGATGGTCACTGAAGATGAGGAAGAGCTCGATCCCAGAGCTCAGCTTATCAAGCAACTGAAAGCCTATGAGGTAATTAAGTATGCGGCAGAGGCCATGGACGAGCTGCCTCGGTTGGAGCGGGATCTGTTTCAGGCCAGTGCTCAGGTGGCACCCGGCGTCAAGCCACAGTTGCTGCCGCCGGATGTGTCGCTGGGCGAATTGGCCCGTGCCTTCGCCGGGGTATTGAAACGGGCTGAAGCATACGCGCACCACGAAGTGAAGCGAGAGACGCTGTCAACCCGTGAGCGCATGAGTCAGATCCTGGCGATGCTGGAAGGCGAAGCGTTCACGCCATTCACTAAATTGTTTACTGTGTCAGAAGGCCGCGCCGGTGTGGTGGTGACCTTTCTGGCGCTGATGGAGCTGGTGAAAGAACTGCTGGTGGAGCTTTACCAGCGTGAGCCCCTGGCAATGATTTACGTTAAGGCCCGCTGATGCAGATCAATCCTGAGCAACTCAAGCAACTGATTGAAGCCTGTTTGTTTGTGCAGGCCAAACCCATCACCCTCAAGGAGATGAGGGAAACTGTGCTGGCACCTTTCAGCGTGTCCAGAGAGCGGATCCGCACGGCAGTGGAAGAGCTGCAGCGCGACTACCTTCCCCGGGGCGTACAACTGGTGAAAGTGGCCGGTGGCTATCGTTTCCAGAGCCGGGAAGAACTCAGCCCTTACCTGCAGGTGTTGTGGCAGGAAAAGGCGCCCAAATATTCCCGGGCGACACTGGAGACGCTGGCGGTGATCGCCTATAAGCAGCCGGTGACCCGCGGGGACGTAGAACAGGTTCGCGGTGTGGCTGTGGGCAGCCATACCATTAAAGTGTTAATTGAACGGAATTGGATCCGTGTAGTGGGTCATAAAGAGGTGGCGGGCAGACCGGCACTGTATGCCACCACCACGGAGTTTTTATCATATTTTGGCCTGGATACCCTGGCGGACTTGCCTCCGCTGACCGATCCTGAGTCATTGGCCGCCTTGTTCTCCAACCGGGAGCAGGCGACAGAGCAGTTAGAAGAGTCGACTAATGAGTGAAAAATTGCAGAAAGTCTTGGCCCGCGCAGGCCATGGCTCCCGTCGTGAGATGGAGGCATGGATTGCTGCAGGACGAGTTAGTGTAGACGGACAAATCGCCAATCTGGGCGACCGGGTCGAGGCCGACGCCAAAGTGCGTATCGATGGCCGCGCCGTGTCGTTGAAATCGGCCGATGACCTGGTGTGCCGGGTACTGGCCTATCACAAACCTGAAGGGGAAATCTGCTCCCGGAAAGATCCTGAAGGCCGTCCAACCGTGTTTGACCGCTTGCCCAAGGTGCGTGATGCACGCTGGGTTGCGGTAGGTCGTCTGGACATCAACACCTCAGGTTTGTTGCTGTTCACCTCAGACGGTGAACTGGCCAACCGCCTGATGCACCCTTCCAACGAAGTGGAGCGTGAATACGCAGTACGTACCTTCGGTGAAGTGACCGAAGCTGCCGTGCAGCGTCTGCGCAGCGGCGTGATGCTGGAAGATGGCCCGGCCCAGTTTGACTACATCAAGTCAGCTGGTGGTGAGGGTATCAACCAGTGGTGGCATGTCGGCTTGCGTGAAGGTCGTAACCGTGAAGTACGCCGTCTGTGGGAATCCCAGGAAATCCAGGTCAGCCGCCTGATCCGGGTTCGCTACGGCATGATTGAACTGCCGACCACACTGCCTCGCGGTGGTTGGATGGAACTGTCTCTGGAGCAGGTGAACTATCTGCGTCAGCTGGCGGGTATGGATCCTGAAACCCGCAGCCTGTTGGGTGCTGATAAACACAGTGTGGCCCGTGCCAAAGTGCGCAGTGCTAAAATCAAGCGTGCAGTACGCAAGCATAAAACGACGACAGGCAAGCCTCGTCAGAAGCCCAGCCGTCAGCGCAGTTAATCTCTGCCGACGATAGGCTTAAGGCTTTATCCTGTTGATTAAAAAGGTCGCATTTGCGGCCTTTTTGTTTTTAGGTCAGACTGATAGCCATTCTTTTCTACGTATTTACCCCAGCAAGGAAAGCACTATGCAACTTAAATCAGTCGCTTGCATCTGGGATAAGGGCGAACACAACGCCTTTACTGATCTGTGCCATTTTCAGGGGCGTTTTTACTGCATCTTTCGTGAGGCCAGTGCCCATGTGAGTGATGAAGCGGACCTGCGGATCTTAAGCTCGGCAGATGGCAACGACTGGCATCCGCTAGCATTGCTCTCTATGCCGGGCAAAGATCTGCGTGACGGCAAGTTGCTGGCACATGATGACAAACTCTTGGTGTATGGCGCGGCGGTAGACCGCTGTGAGGGCATAGATCCTCACAACTGCCTTGAGTCCTGGGTGTGGCAAAGCAGAGATTCAGCCAGGGGCATAGCGTTTGGTGAGCCCAGCGTCACAGTCTCCGAGCGTAACTACTGGCTGTGGCGGGTGCGGCAGGATGGTCAATCCGCTTCAAATTCAGCTTCCACTCTACATCAAAATCCAGCTTTACAGTCAATCTCAAATCCAGGCCTAAAGAAACACAGTGCAGATAGTGCTGCCCATGGTCAACAAGCCTGTTATGGCGTGGCCTACAGGGCAGGCCCCGAGGGCGATGTGCGTCTGTATCACAGTGACAATGGTATTGATTTTGAGTGCCTGCTTGCGCCGCTGAACGCATCCGGCTATGTCAATGAAGCCGATTTGCTGTTTGAAGACGGCAGAGCCGAGATACTGCTGCGCCGTGACCCGGTATGGGGGCCGGAATTTACAGGCCTTCTGGGCTCATCTTGTTATCCTTATACCGATTGGCAATGGCGGGAGCTAAGTTGCCGCATTGGCGGCCCGGTGATGTTTTCATGGCAATCCCGACTCCTTGCCGTGGTGCGCCTATATGACAACGCTATTCGTACCTCGCTGGTGGAAATTAACAGACAAAGCGGCGAAGTGACTGAACATCTGACGCTGCCTTCAGGCGGCGATACCAGCTACGCCGGTGTGGTGCTCGAAGGTAATACCCTTTACATCAGTTACTACTCATCCCATGAGGGCAAGAGCAATATTTATTTTGCCAATGTAAATATGGATGCATAGCTTTTGGCTAATGCTGACAAAAAATCCCCGCAATTGCGGGGATTTTCAGTTTAAGGACGATTACTCATCATCATCCATAAAGTCGAGGTTCGGCTTGGGCTTTTTGCGCATTGGCGCGTCACCCACATCCACACCTGTAATAAAGCGTTTATCACGCTTGGGGGCTGGCTTGTCGGCGGCCTTCTTGGCCGGACGCTTGTTTGCTGGCTTGGCGGATGCCTTATTGCCTGCGGCGGCTTTCTTCTTCGGCGCCTCTTTCAGGCCGCTGAATCTGGGCTCAAGGCCGGGCAGGGTGCTGAAGTCAAAGGTCTTGCGCAGGAACACCTGCACCTTTTTAAAGTTCAGCCAGTCTTTCGGGCCGACCAGCGAAACTGCATCACCCTTGGCGCCGGCGCGGCCGGTACGACCGATGCGGTGCACATACTCTTCGGCAAACTTGGGCATATCAAAGTTAACCACCAAAGACACATTGACCAGATCCAGGCCGCGACTGGCCACATCTGTGGTCACCAGAATTTGCTGTTGACCGCGGCTGAAGCTGTCCATGATCTGATTACGGGCGCTTTGCTTGAGATCGCCACTTAAGGCCGCGGTAGAGAAGCCCTGCTCAGACAGCAAAGTAGCCAGTCGGTCGGTGTCGCCACGGGTGGCGGTAAACAGAATGACCTGCTTGTGCTCTTCCTGCTTCAGCAGTGCCAGCAGCACGGCTTCTTTGTGGGTGAGGTTGTCACACAGGAATATACGCTGGGTGATGTCGCTGTGCTCTGTGTGGCTGGCGCCAATGGCAACGTGTTCAGGCTGCTTCAAAAGCTCTGCCGCGATGTCGTTAACTTCGTTGTGATCCAAGGTGGCCGAGAACATCAGGGTCTGGCGGCGTCGATGATCCGCCGCTTCATGGATAGCCTTGAGCTGTGGCGCAAAGCCCAAATCCAGCATACGGTCGGCCTCATCCAGAACGAGCAGCTCCAGACCGTTGAGATACAGCTGCTTCTGGAACAGGTGGTCCGTTACCCGGCCCGGGGTGCCCACAATAAAGTGTGGGTCTTTGGCCAGAGCCTTGGCCTGATCGTTGAAATTTTCCCCGCCAAGAATGGCGACTGCTTTGTACTGGGTATTGGCAATCAGCAATCGCAGCTGACTGTATACCTGATGGGCCAGCTCGCGGGTGGGCAGCAGGATAAGTACGCGCGGATCTTTCTTTGACAGCGCCTTGGTGGAGATGACTCTCTGCATAGCCGGCAGCAGGAAGGCCAGGGTCTTGCCTGAACCTGTTTTGGACGATGCCATCAAGTCACGGCCGGACAGGGCGACCGGAATAGCCTGCTCCTGAATGGGGGTTGGGGTAGTGAGTCCCATGTGATTGAGGCTGGCCAATAAACGCTTGTCCAGAGAGAAATCGGAAAATTGCAAAGGTGTACTCCTAATGGAAGGATTGAACTGCCGTTATTGCCGGCATCATGGTGCCAAGCCGGGTCCGCCGGGATGATGCCCGCCTTCACTGTAAAAAATGACGCGCTATTGTATACCCATGCGCTTCGGGGTTAAACCCAATTCCGGTGTCGATGGATATTTGTGTGGTCAGTGTTTGCTGTCATTGGTCTGTCAGTCACAACTGATATACTGGCCGCAGATGACCGCAGCAGATAACAGGAGAAAAGGTGTGGCAGGACACAAGCCGTTGACCATAGGGCTGGCACTGGGCAGTGGCGCAGCCAAAGGCTGGGCGCATATTGGTGTGCTTAAAGGGCTGGCAGAGCTTGGAATTTTTCCGGATAAAGTGGCTGGCTGCTCGATTGGTGCGCTGGTGGGCGCTGCCTATGCCAATGACAATCTGGATGAGCTGGAGTCCTGGGTCAGGGGATTTTCCCAGTGGGACGTGCTGGGGCTGCTTGATCTCAGTTGGCGCAAAGGCGGACTGATTGGCGGCGAGCGGGTGTTTAACGTGCTCGAATCCCATATTGGTGATGTGCGCATTGAAGATCTGAAATTACCCTTTATCGCGGTGGCGACCGATCTCTATTCAGGTCAGGAAATCTGGTTCTCTGAAGGGGAGCTGAGGCATGCGGTGCGCGCGTCATGCTCCATGCCGGGTATTTTGTCACCGGTTAAGCAGGGTGAGCGCTGGTTGGTGGATGGTGCTGTGGTCAATCCGGTGCCGGTCTCCGTCGCTCGGGCAATGGATGTGGATGTGGTGATTGCGGTGGATTTGAGTGGTGAGCGACGCCGGCGTATTCAGGCGGTGCCGGTGAGCCTCAAGAGTGAGCCCCCCTCCGCCGCGGATATTGTCAAAGCTGATGCTCACAGTGCGACCGGTTTTACCGATCTGCTGGCCCGTGGCCGGGAATACCTGACCGGGCTGACCGACGTATTTACCAGTAAACCCCGGCAGGACCCTGGCATGCTGGCGGTGATGTCGCAGTCGATGGATATTCTGGAGCAGCGCCACAAGCGCGCCAGGTTGATGGGTGATCCACCGGATGTGTGCATTCTGCCCCGGGTCGGCGACATTGGCATTATGGAGTTTCACCGCGCCGAAGAAGCGATAGCCGCAGGCGAGCAGGCGGTGCTCAGTGCCAGACATCAGATTGAATTGGTATTGGGATTGTGATGTAAACACCTTTACTGATTGCAGTGGTTTAACAATTCCCGTTGAAAACACCCGGTTTGTTACCGGGTGTTTTCGTTTCCGGGCGTTTTCGGGTAAGCGTGCCGGCATTAAATGTTGAAACTGCGTTTGGCCGCACATTTGCCCTGTGACTAGCGCCATTAACCTGGGTGGTCAAGGAGATCCTGGTCACTTTTTGGGGGCAACGACACTAATGACTCACGCTTTGAACTGTTACCTGAATAACTTGATCCAGATCAAAGCAGACGTCGTTCGCTTGGCGCTTAATACGCAACATCTTGTGTTCTAGTACTCACAAGGCACTATATATAGTAAATGCCTTGTCCAGCTTGGGAGTGATAAAACCTTATGCCAGTTGTGATTAAGCGGGACGGTTGCCGTACCTCTTTTGACGGTTCCAGGATTAGGGACGCGGTAATAGCTGCTGCAAGATCTGAAGGGATTACAGACGTTGAATATGCGCAAACCGTGGCTGATGTGGTCAGTCAGGCCGTTGCACATCTGGACGAAGTGGAGATCTCTCATCTGCAGTCTCTGGTAGAAAACCAGCTGATGGAAGGCCCCTACAAGCAGGTTGCCCGCCACTATATTGAGTACCGTCATGACCGCGATGTGTGTCGTGAAACCTCAAGCCGTCTGAACATCGAAATCCGTGGTCTGATTGAGCAGAGCAATGCTTCTATTCTCAATGAGAACGCCAACAAAGACTCCAAGGTGATCCCGACTCAGCGCGATCTGCTGGCCGGTATTGTCGCCAAGCACTATGCCAAGTGTCATATCCTGCCCAAGGATGTGGTGGGCGCCCATGAGCGTGGCGAAATTCACTATCACGATCTGGATTACTCGCCTTTCTTCCCTATGTTCAACTGTATGCTGATCGATCTGGCCGGCATGTTGACCCAGGGCTTCAAGATGGGCAATGCCGAGATTGATACTCCTAAGTCTATCTCTACCGCTACTGCGGTCACGGCGCAAATCATCGCCCAGGTAGCCAGCCACATCTATGGCGGCACCACCATTAACCGTATCGATGAAGTGCTGGCACCGTTTGTGACCAAGAGTTACGAAAAACATCTGGAAATTGGCCGTGAATGGGCGATCCCTGATGCCGAAGCCTATGCTCACAGCCGCACCGAGAAAGAGTGTTATGACGCGTTCCAGTCGCTGGAATACGAAGTCAACACCCTGCACACCGCCAATGGTCAAACGCCATTTGTAACCTTCGGTTTTGGTCTGGGTACCAGCTGGGAATCCCGTTTGATCCAGCAGTCAATGATGAAAGTGCGCATTGGTGGTCTGGGCAAGAACAAGAAAACCGCAGTGTTCCCGAAACTGGTGTTTGCTATCCGTGATGGCATCAACCACAAGGCCGGTGACTGCAACTACGATATCAAGCAGCTGGCGCTCAAATGTGCCACTCAGCGCATGTACCCGGACATTCTCAACTATGAGATGGTGGAAAAGGTGACCGGTTCCTTCAAGACCCCAATGGGCTGTCGCAGCTTCCTGGGTACCTATGAAGAGAACGGCGAACTGATCCATGAAGGCCGCAATAACCTGGGCGTGGTGAGTCTGAACCTGCCGCGTATCGCGCTGGAAGCCAAAGGCGATGAAGCTGAGTTTTACCGTCTGCTGGATGATCGTCTGGCCATTGCCCGCAGGGCGCTGGATACCCGTATCGAACGTTTGCAGGGCGTGAAAGCCCGCGTTGCACCTATCCTGTATATGGAAGGTGCCTGTGGCGTGCGCTTGAAGCCGGATGACGAAGTGTCAGAAATCTTCAAAAATGGCCGCGCGTCGATCAGTCTGGGTTATATCGGTCTGCATGAAACCATCAATGCCCTGTACGGTACAGATGAACATGTGTTTGACAGCGCAGTACTGCGTGAAAAGGCCGTGAATATCGTTAAGCACCTGAAAGCTGCCACTCAGGCCTGGAAGGACGAAACCGGTTATGGTTTCAGTCTGTACTCCACCCCGAGTGAGAGTCTGTGCAGCCGCTTTGCCAAGCTGGATGCCAAAGAGTTCGGTCTGGTTGATGGCGTGACTGACAAAGGTTATTACACCAACAGTTTCCACCTGGATGTGGAAAAGAAGGTCAACCCTTACGACAAGCTGGACTTTGAACAGCCTTATCCTGAGCTGGCCAATGGTGGTTTCATTTGTTACGGCGAATACCCCAACATGCAGCACAATATCGAGGCGCTGGAGGATGTGTGGGATTACAGCTTCAGCCGCGTGCCATACTATGGCACCAACACGCCGATTGATGAGTGTTACGACTGTGGCTACACCGGCGAATTCACCTGTACCAGCAAGGGCTTTACCTGTCCCAAGTGTGGCAACCACGAGCCAAGCCGGGTGTCTGTGACCCGCCGTGTATGTGGCTACCTGGGAAGCCCTGATGCCCGTCCGTTCAACCACGGCAAGCAGGAAGAAGTAAAGCGTCGGGTTAAGCATCTGTAACTGCACGACTTTGTATTAAAAAAGGCGCTCCTTGAATAAGGGCGCCTTTTGTCCTTTTCCGGCAGGAGAAATAAGATGAATTATCACCAGTATTATCCCATCGATGTGGTTAATGGTCCCGGCACCCGTGCCACCCTGTTTGTCTCGGGTTGTGAACATCAGTGCCGCGGCTGCTATAACCAGAGCACCTGGGATCCGCGCTCCGGCCATCTGTTCGATGAGGCCATGGCTGATACCATCATCCGCGATTTGAACGACACCCGGGTCAAGCGCCGTGGTTTGTCCCTGTCCGGCGGCGATCCGCTGTTTCCCGGTAACCTCGCTGCCATCAAGGCGCTGCTGGAGCGGGTGCGCTCAGAGTGTCCCGGCAAAGACGTATGGCTGTGGACCGGTTATACCCATGAGCATTTGACGCCTGAGCAGCAAGCCGTTGTGGCGTTGGTAGATACCTTGGTGGATGGCAAGTTTGAGCAGGCGCTGCAGGACCCGTCACTGGCGTTTCGCGGCAGCAGCAATCAGCGAATTATCTCCCTGAAACCAGTGGAATAAGCGCCGCAATACTCGGACTCATTGGCGATATCTGATATAATCCCGCCATTCGCCGTCAGGCTTCCAGAGGTTTAGTCATGAATTTAAAACAGGAACTGCAACAGCTGCACGATAAGCTGGACAAATTCCGCCGTAAACTTGTTGCAGCAGAGCAACGTGGTGACACTGCCATCGTGATGCAGTTCAAGCGTGAAATTGCTGCCACCACCAAACGTATCTCCGCCATCAAAGGGCAGCAGTCCAGAATTCTGGGTAAAGAAGGCCAGCAGCTCAGTGCCATGGCATTTCGTCGTGAGCTGACCAGTGCCGAGCAGGCTGACATGGGTGCCCTGAAGCGCGCAGTGAAAGGTCTGGTAGTGGTACACCCGATGACCAAACTGGGTCGTGAAATGGGGCTGGAGCGGGTAACCGGTTTCGCACCAAAGCCATTTTAATTGTCGGGCTACCGCCGCATCGGGGCCGGAAGATGACAAAGGGGCCGGGTGCCCCTTTGTTGATCCTGTCGTCAAAACCGGACTTTTACCGAAACCCCGTAGTTGAAGTGTGACGCGATGGACAGACGGGCATTCAATTAAATCAGACTATTCCGGTCGGGTAAAAAAACACATAGAATACCTGACTCGTTTTCTCAGCCGCCAAGGGGTTGAGAGCAGGATTTTTTGAAAGGTACGAATTCGTCCCAGGCCTTTTCTATAGCAGGCTTAACCGTACCCGGTAACCGGGTTGTTCGCACTTTTCTCAAGGTAATAAGTAATTTTGATCAGGGAGGATTGCTGTCTCACGGAAAGAGAGCAGTCGTTAAGGTTGATTCATGTCGATTAAATATATCGCAACGTCCAAGCTGCCAACCCCTTGGGGGGTATTTGCCATGCATGGCTTCGAAGACACAGAAACCGGCAAAGAACATGTGGCGCTGACATTCGGAGATCTGTCAGGCGAGCAGCCCGTGCTTGGACGCATCCATTCAGAATGTCTCACCGGAGATGCGCTGTTCAGTTTACGCTGTGACTGTGGTTTTCAGCTGCAGACCGCAATGCAGAACGTTGCCGAAGCCGGTCGGGGCTTTATTCTTTATCTGCGTCAGGAAGGGCGTGGCATTGGTTTGCTTAATAAAATCCGCGCCTATGCGCTGCAGGATCAGGGCGCCAATACCGTGGAAGCCAACGAGCAGTTGGGTTTTGAAGCGGACATGCGCCGTTATGACATGATCCAGCCGATGCTGGCTCATCTGGGGATCTCCCGGGTGCGTCTGATGACCAATAATCCGCGCAAGGTTAAAGCCATGCAGGATGTGGGTGTGGATGTAGCTGAGCGGGTGCCATTGCAGGTTGGTAAAAATCAGTACAATGAAGCGTATCTGAAAACCAAATCCACCCAGCTTGGGCATCTGATGTCTGAGTATCACTTCGTCGACGAAGATAACTAACCCTCTGCGGATACTGATAATTAAAAGGAGCCTTTGGCTCCTTTTTCGTTTTCGGCACGCCTGATTGCAGAGGTTTCCTGCTGCAATGTTTTTCATATTGATATCAATTCGGTGCATGCCGGAAGGCAAGCTGTGCGGCTCGGTGATGAGGCAGGAACCCTGTTGACAGGTCCACGCGGGCCAGCACCACCCTAGACTGAGTGGGTAGCTAGTTACTCTTCAGCACAGTGTTTTCTCCATAACGAACGATTATTGAACACCGGTAATAAACCTTTTAAAGCAACCAGTTGTACAGATTGTGTGGGTTGAATAGGTGAGCCAGCGCGTTTTTCAACAACCTTTACATTAGTCAGTGATTGTATTTGTCCGGGCAAGCTCCTAGGTTGTTATCCGATTTGTAATATAAAAACAATAAGGGGAAAGCAATGAAAAACGTGAAAATGAAATGGCTTGCCGCGGTAAACGCCGCCATCATGGTTTGTTTGCTGCAATCGGCGGGATTTGCCGAAGAGCTTGATGCTGGTCAAACTGAGAGTCCCGAAATAAAAGAGCGGTTGACGGGTTTTTTGCTGCGGGGCGATGTCAGTGGCGAGGTGTCAGGTTATCAATCTGACCGTAACGGTTTTGACGACCCCAATCAACTGATCAAAGTCAGAAACAGCTCAGGTCAGATAGTTGAAGAGGCTATAGGCAAGTATGTTGATGGTTTGGTTGTACAGGTAGAGTGGAAACATCTGCAGGACAGTGCCAACGGAGAGATCCAGCATTACAGCGAGGGCAATGTCATTGATAAGGCTATTGCGGCCGTCAACGCCTGGAATGCCAGCAACGAAAATCAACTGGGTCTGAAAATCAGGGTGTTTTCCGGCGTATATTCACCTAAGTGGCTAACCCAACATGTTCATAATGGCAAGCTGACACTGCGCAACTGCGAGAATGGCAGCAATGCCACCAATGATGAAGTGTGTGGTCTAAAGGTATACTTCAAAAACGATAAAATCGGTATTTTGCCCTCATACTGGAAGCCTGCATTCCGCACCGCCTGGGAAGATTTTCAGAGCAAACTTGCCGCTGAATATAACGGCATAAGTGTTGTCCGTGAGATTGCCGTATCCGGTTGTATGACACACCATGCTGAGACCATGTGGCGCAATAAAGGTGACTACAACCGTCCTGATGGCCGACACAATATAGAAGTGATGATGGATGTGGGGCTGACGGTGGCAAAAGACAAGGAGTGCCTCGGATGGCAAATCGAGGTCGCTGCGGAAAAGTGGCCCAACACTTACATCGGTATGGCATACAACATGTGGAACAACTACAGCATTGACGATGGACAGTTGGTATGGACTCCGGGCAAAAAATTTACCGATGAACTGATGCAAAAATGTATCGACGAGGCCGGTACGTTTTGTGTTCTGGGAAATAATTCTCTGGGCGTATCCGATATTGGCGATGAAGAGAGCCAGGGGGATGTGACCTACTATCTTAAATCCTATGGCGATGTCGGCCATAACATATACGTGCAGACTGAAACCGCGATAGACAGTCAATATGATGCGCTGAACCATGCCGCTGACGAGCTCAATGCCACTATGGCAGAGCTGCCCACCATCAAAGCCATGAATAACTTCGATGAGACATTTTTATCCGGCAGTCAAATGCAGGGCGCAAGGAATAATCTGAAATTTTAACATGATATGTAGTGGTTCAGACCTGATCTGACAATTACTGAATCTTCAATCAGCCATGCACTTAAGCGTGGCTGATTCTTTATGAGGTTACTGTTTAATACCTATTTCATTTAATCGTTGATCTGTTGCAGCGGGAGTTCAATGCGCTTGAGACAAGGTCATTAACCGCTCCCTGGCAACTGCTCCTGCGTTGCTCTACCTCCTGCATCCATACAGTCGTGCGTCAATGACATTCGCTACATCCTTGTGGCTTGCGAGCTGGCGAAGTCATAGTGGTGCCATGTCAAGACGGCTGGGCACAGTATCAAGTGCATTGAAACCCGCACGCTCTGAATTGATCAAACTATTGATGAAGTTGGTATAAGTCGGCTTATTTTCCCCAAATATGCGCATTCACTCCTGAGGAGGGCTGACGGTTTGCTGCCGCTTTCGGCTCAGTCAGTGTTACCGCTGGACGGGGCTTGACGCTTGCTGGCTTATGGTTGCTTTTAATCCCTTTGTGGCGCAAATAAAGTGCTTCCACTTTGTCTCTGGCCCACTGCTGCTTGCGCAGAAACTTCAGGCTGGACTTGATGCTTGGATCATGGGTGAAGCAACGAATATCAATGCGATTGCCCAGCTCTTCCCACCCCATAGCTTCAACCAGCTCGGTCAGTAAAGTCTCCAGCTTGATACCGTGAAGCGGGTTGTTGGCCTGTTGGCTCATGGTTTTGTGTCTCTGTCTGTAAATTCAGGGCGGATTATACCTGTTATCCCTTACCTGCGCTGCTTTGATGACATCAGACCTGAATGCAGGGTTATTATTTTGCACGCCTTTGTCTGGTTTGGTCGTTTGATTGTTCAATTGTTAATGCGTGGTCAGGTGCTTCAGAAAAACATCTACAAATGCAGCGGTCTCAAGGCAAGCTGAGTTGTGATGGAGGCTCTGGTTATTGATGCGCTGATCCTGCGAGGTTGAATCGATACAAGGTCGACGCACGCCTGCCGATTTCCTCAGGTTTCGAGAAGATGGAACACATCCATAACGGTGATTGGCGGCGTTTCAACTGACTATCGAGCACTGCTCTGAGATCCTGGAGGCAGACATATCAAAATAGGCTGCCAAAATATCCAGCATCATAAAAGGCCTCTGATGATGGGTCAGCAGCATGGATGGAAATGACGTATTGTTTTGAAAAACACCGATTTCAGGTAAGAAAAAAGCCACCCGAAGGTGGCTTTTTTACTAGGCATTGGTGGGGCGGCGTCCACAAAATTGACACCATAAGTTTATGATATAAATAAAAATTATTGGTTTGAATTTGTAGTTGGAATGCTGTTTTGGATACTGCTAAAAATAGTGATTTATTTATCTTTTTAATCATTGGCTTGCAAAATATTAACTCTTGCTGGTTAAGTTCCCGATTTATCTTGCAAACTGACGTCTTAAATTTGAGTTATCTTTGCGTTTCTGTCTATTTTATGAGTTTTTTAATGATGTTTTTGAATCTTTTTTCTAACTAATGGCTCTTAAGTTTTCTTTTGTAGTCTAGCAATGACCGGTGGTGTTTTCTAGGGATATTCTCAAGCCAGTTACATACATTTTATGATGCTAATATAGAGTTACTTGTTGAAGCATGCGAAGTAGAGTTTTGTCGCTCTCAGCAGAGTTTTTTCATCTATAGCGCGATCTTGCTCGTTGGAGTTAAAGATCAGGTCATAGAGTTCTGCCATTTGGATTTTTAGCTCTTCATTTAATGCTATTAGTTGCGAAATTTCATCGCTCCTATCCTCACTTTTGCTGGCAGTCATTAGTCTTAGCTTATCGATGTTATCCCTCTGTCGTTTTATTTTAGCTATTTGTTTTTGTTCTTCTTTATGTTTTTGAAGAGCTGCTTGGTGCCGCAAAAAGTCGCTATACCCACCTTCAATCAACATCGAGATAGTTTCTGACTTTGTGGTGCCCTTGCTCATGCTAGTCAGTTTGTCGGCTGTGGCCTTAGCTAAGCTGAGAGATACAGTTGATATCCCCTTACTCTGGCGATGTTTTCGTACTCGCCAGGCATCCCCCATTGCTCGGGCCAATTGTTTTATTTCGCCAGGTTGCACTGTTCTAGCTGAAAGGTAGGTTGCCAGCTCGATTTTGACTTGTTGCGAGCTGATTGCCGGGTTCGAGAGCTGAATTCCTTTACCTGCAAGGTAGCGATGACTCCAACCCAATGCCTTAGGTGTATCTGAGTCGAAAAAATCAAATAGCTTGATGATATCCGGGGGAGATAATGGCTTGCTGTTTGACATGATTGTTGTGTTTTTTTGTTTGTATTACATGTAATGTAACATGTCGTTGATTGGTTTTCAGTCACTATTTTTATAGGCTTTATGATGGTATACCTAGGGAAGTTTCATCGTTAATGGGATTTTGCAATGGATCTCTTGCAGTCAATGACAGGTGCAGACAGCGCAACCAAGCTAGTGTTACTTGCTTGGTGTGCAAGCTTTGGGTGTGACTGGATCCTTGGAAGGAGGAAGGTTATTGCTGAAGAGTTGGGAGTATCGCAACGTCAGTTAATTGTTGCCTTGGAATATCTGGAAAAGGAGGGGTACTTCTGGAAGATTAAAAGTGCCGTCAAGTATAAAAAAGGGGAAAAGGATCGGCCTCAATTCGAATACAGCTTGTCTCCTGAATCCTGGCTATTGTGGCAAAACTTTCGTGCAGAAATATGCTGGGCGGATGAGTTTGAGTATGCGTTGGTAGCTGCTCATCATTCGCCAAGTAAGGGTCAGGGGAAAACAGCACCACTTACCTGGGCAATGCGCCTTGTATGGGCTGCGTTACTGAAATGCTCAAATCAGGCAGGATATGCGGTGGGAGTCGACTCTCAACGATTTGCGCAGCATTTAAATTTGTCTGATACACAACTTCGGAGAGCAACTAAGGGATTGGTGAGTCGAGGGATAGTTTACGTAACTAGCGGATTGCCGCCAACGGTGGTTACACCTCGCCTAGGGGCAATTTATCGAATTTATCCGCAATGCTCTGATCAGAAGGTTATAAATTTAGGAGTCAATGTCGATGGACACTATTTAACACCATTTCGCTTTTTCAGAGAGTTGGTCGCTTATCATGACAAAGCAGCTAAAACGCCTGAGCGTTTGCCTTGTGCGCGTGATGCGATGTCTTTATCCGATGAGCAATACTTTGAACTTGCCGAGATTTTTTGCAGTAACAAACGTCGATTGGCGATTTATATTCACCACTTGGGCCTTACGGTTATCTGGGAATTACTTAGTGAATTTGGAGCACTTAAGAAAGATGGGAGCCTGTCGACGGCAGGCGACGGGCAAATAGAGTTCCCACTCGAAGAAATCCAGAGTTTAGTTCAATTCAAGCTGTGCAAAGTCCTATCCATGGAGTTGGAAACCTCTGTCGGTGATGGCGATGTTGATACGGAAAAAGGTACTGATGGTGACCAGTTTTTGAAAGGGTTCTTCATTTATAAGCTAGTTGAAGAAGTTGTCTGGAAGCTATGGGAACTCTCAAGGCAATGGCGGGAATTCATTGACTTGTTTGGCTCTAATATACAACTAGTAGGTCATTTGCCAGCGCAAGTCATGGTGGCAACTGTTGGTTGTTCTGATGCTCTTGAAACAGATAACGACTCAAAGGCTAAAGGGGAGCGTACTATGGTAAGTACTTGCGTGCTTCAGGTATCAGTGCCAAATGCTGAACAATACGCTGATACAATGGTCTTTTCTGGGGAAGTATTCTCTTTAGCCAAGGAACCCATAGACAAGCGAGTCAAGTCAGCGATAAAGATCATCACGGATAAGCCTTAATTTAGATAACTCCAGAGTGAAAATTTAGGAGAAGGTCCCGGCGTCATAAAGCATTATTTCGTTTATGCCGTGGATATACGGCGTGTTTGGGGGAAGCAAACATTGGTTTGTTAATATACGTAACACTCTATTTGTATACGTAACACTCTATTTGTTTTGGTAAGTATTTAGTAGTAGTGCTACATCCGCGGTGTGTCTCACTGTGCTTAATGTGTGCGGGATCTGTTTATGTAGAAAAATACTCGATGACTTCATGTTTTGCATGTGTACAAAACATAGGAGTTAACCATGTACAACCCTTACTATCTCAATGCCATATCTAACGTTTTAACCCAGCAAACGACCAACTACAAAAGAGTTTACTTAGTTCGTTTTGACCTGCATTTCCCCAATAGCTGGAGTGACAAGGACCACGGAGCAATCTCACGCTTTATTGAGGCTTTTAAAGCAAGGCTTGTCGTCTGGGATAAGCAAAGAAAGTCCCCAACCGGCATCGGCTTCAGCTATGTGTGGGTCCGAGAACAGCATGAATCCCACAACTGGCATTACCATCTGGTGTTTATGTTTAACAAAGACTCCATTGCGCACCTGGGTAAATTTGATCTGAACCATTCAAACCTGTGCAGTAAAATAGCCACCTCTTGGGCATCAGCGCTCGGTTTGGATGAGCGAGAGGCCGTTAATCTGGTGCATTTCTGTCAGAACGGTCAGTACTACCTGGACGCTAATTCTCCTGATATCCCAAACCAGTTCAATGCAGTGATGCAAAGGCTTAGCTATTTAGCAAAAACTCACAGTAAAGACATTGGTGATGGCCATCGACATCTGGGACGAAGCCAAAAGCCCTTTCTGTAGATAAAAATAAAGAGGGAGGCGAATGCCTCCTCTTTATGTTGTCGACAGAGCAGCCATGTCCAATAGGAATGATTGGGCAAGTTAGTTACAGAACCAGTTCCAGGTATCTTCAATTAAACCGCCGACAGCTCGGACACCATTGACCCCTGTCTCTAGGCAAGACAACGCGGTTTCCAGAGGAACCATGATTGCGCCCTCTGCTAGATTTCCTATTGCAGGCCCATACTCCCCATCAGCCAGAGAGTTTGCCGTATCTGACAGCGTGCGCCCAACTCCATTGATGACAGTCTCCAGTGGCTTGGCAACCAGATCACCAGGTGTACCTATGATGGTGTTAAGGTTATCAGGCAGACCTACATATTCCCCAGCCATCTTACTGATGGTAGAGACTAAGGTGACAGTGCCCACTGTGCTGGTGACTACGCGATATGCGGTGGTGCCAATCATGCTAGTGCGTGCCACAGCCTGAAGCGCCAGATGCTCGGCATTGGCAACTTGGTTGGATGTGGACCTGTCATCAGCGGCTTTATTGACGAAATGCTCACAGTTGTCGGAAAACAACTGATAGTGCATCTCACCTAAGTGACGGCGAGCCTCTTCAATGGCTGTTCTGGGCGCTGGGACGCGACGCTTAAGCCGAACTTCATTGCCGCCACTGAAGATCTCCAGCGGTACCTCTTCGATGATGCCACTTTTGGCTTGATGGATAACCATACCGTCTCCGGTATAGAGACCATGGTGCTCTGTGATCCCCAAGGGATCGATATTGGTGACCAGGTGATCACCGGCTATAAATTGCTTCATGGGATTGCTCCTGTGATTAATGCCAACGAGTACGCATGCACTGTCAGCGGTGATAACAAAGGTGTAGGAAGGGAATATTCGGAGGAGGGGGAGAAGACAGGCCTAGATTTCCAGGGATAGAAAATCCTGATCGACCTGCTGCTGGGTGATACCGATATATCGCAACGTCACGGCTTCAGAGTGGTGCCTGAGCATGCGCATCACCCGGCCCAGGTCTTTGCATTGCTGATACAGCAAATAGCCACGGGTTTTACGCATGGAGTGGGTACCCAGGACGATATTGACCTCCTCACCGATGAGCGAGAACGCCTTAGTCACGGCGCGGCGAGTTAGCGGCTTAGGCGGTTTGTGTTGCATGCCCGGACTGCGATAGGACTGGAACAGATACACGTGATCAGTATGCTCTGCGCGAATGGCCTCAATCCGATCTCGGGTTTTACTGTTGAGTTTGATGCGCGCCAGTTTGCCGGTTTTGCGTTCACGTATCGTGAGTGTGTCGTCTTCAATGTCGCTGAAGCGGATGGCCAGCAGATCTGAAATGCGCAGCGCCAGATTCAGGCCTATCTCCCACACATCGCGCATCTGCCTGCCACTGTGGCGCTCAAGCAGGAAACTGATAAGCTTGATGGTGTCATGATTTTTTACAGCTTCGACTTCCTTCATATGCAAGTTCCTTCAATGTGCTATTTTGTCATTGTGGGAACCGACTATTCTCAAACCCGCATGGGGCCTAAGTTTTAACGTGCCCACAATGCCATTTTGGGTACCTGACAGCGCCAGATGTTCAATGCGTGGTGATTTCCACCTGATAAACATTGGCTTTGTCGTACTCCACGAAGTTTTCTAGATAGGTGGTGATAAGCTCTACCGCCTGAGTAATGGCGCAACAGCCAAAGAAGCTGTTGTAGAGCCGGTGCTCGCTAAAGCAAATGTCCAACTCCTTCACCAGTTCAGGAAATGGCCCGCCGCATAGGGCAAAGTCGGTGACGTAACTTAGTTGCCAGTTACCATCTTGGCGCGTCAGTCCAATCTCCACCGGGTGGTAGCCTCCATCCTCAACGCTATAGTCAGGATCGCGAAAATTAAGGGTAAGCAGGGTACCGTTAGGGCTAGTTTCTGCTGCTGCGTGCGAAGCCAGATACTGGCCGACTAATTGATAGAAGCGCTCGGGCAGGTTGAGTTTGGGATAGGTTGTGAGTTGCATATTACCTCCTATGGCGTTAGTGCTGTTGGTTTCGGGGGGCAGATTCAGGTATGGCTTTGCCAGTCAGGTGACTCGTTACTGCCATGGTTGTAGTACACGCCGTTGATGATGCGCTGCCATTCTCCTGTGGGCTGACCGTACACATTGCAAAGGCATTGTTGCCGCACAAAAGCTATTTCTTTGGGGATGTGCTCAATGAGATCGCGAGGCGAGACCAGTAACAGCGTCCTGCGCAAAGTACTCAATGGTTCTATTGCGGGTGGGCCTATGACATGGCCTTCGTTATCTAAAGGGCGGTTGAATATGGGTAATGTCAGTTCAAGCGCCAAGCGGTTCAGTAGTTGGGGTGATGCGCTGCAGGCCTCAGCTACGCAAGCCTGCGAAAAGCTGTCTGAAAAAACGATCATGGGAACTCCTTATTGGCGGAATGGCAAAATAGCTGCCGACAGGCAGCTTGAGGATGAATGAGGGGTTAGAGCCAGCCGCGTTCGGCAAAGGAACAGCACTTTTCGCCAACAACAATGTGATCAAGAACTGGAACATCTATGGTGGCTAGCGCATTTTGCAATCGAGAAGTTAGCCGCCTGTCTGCTTGAGACGGGGTACAGTCACCAGAAGGGTGGTTGTGGCCAAAAATCACCGCTGCTGCATTGCTGTTCAATACATGACGAACCACTTCTCTGGGGTAGACACTGGCACTGTCTATGGTGCCAAAGAACAGCTCCTTGTAATCAATCAGATGGTGCTGACTGTCCAGCAGCATCACGGCAAAAACTTCTCGGTCATGTTGGTTGAGCTTGAAGCTCAGATACTGCTTTACCGCATCTGGGTTACTGAATACATCGCCGCGCTGATAGCGCTCAGCAATGATATTGGCGGCAGTGTCCAGGATTTGCTGGGCAGTCTCTGACCAACTGTCTGTAGGTGTGGAAAATTGATAGTGGTGCATAAAGCCTCCTGTGAAGAAACGAGCGAAGCACGGGGATGTGCACCTGAGTGATATATATCTGAAAAAGATTCGAATCGGCTTTGGACAAGGGAATAGCAAGCAAAAGTTAAAAAATACCGACAGCGCATATGTGATGAGTCAATAACCAAGGACATCATCATGAGACTGATTAAATTGAAAGAAGTCATGGAATGCACTGCGCTGTCACGCGCCTCGATTTATCGCTTGATGGCACAGGACGATTTTCCTAAATCTGTGTCTTTAGGGGAGCGTTCAGTTGCTTGGGTCGAATCAGAGGTACATGAGTGGGTGTTGGTGAGGATTGGTATGCGTGACAGTGAAATGTCTAATACCCATGTTTAAGTGAGTTCTTAAGGAAATACGCAAAATTCATTGAAATTAAATATGTTTTTTCTAACAATGCTCACACTGCCTTGCCTGCCACCAGCCTTAAAAATAAGGCTGGTGGCAGGCAAGGCTGATACGACCAGGCCACAATCCTTGTAGCCTTGGATATCGCCACCTTATATTTATTGCGTTGGTTTATGGATGAACAATCGTAAAAAGCAGTTGCTGGTGAGCTGGATTGGGGCAACAGATCTAGAGCTATCAGCAGGCCAATTGGCTGGTCCAATTTGGGCCACGGTATCTGCCAAGTCATTTGATGCCGTAGAGCTTATTTATAACTACCCAGATGAAGTGGTGGAGCCCTACCTGGCAAAGTTGTCAGTCCAACTTGATTGCGTTGTAACGGCCATCAAGGCTGACATTCAATCGCCTATCGACTATCGAGAAATTTACCTAGCCACAGATCATTTTCTTTCCCAACGAGCGTTACCCGATACTGAGTTGTCGATTTTGTTAAGCCCAGGGACACCTGCCATGCAAGTGGTTTGGGTGCTATTGGGTAAGACTCGCTACCCGTGTCAATTTTACCAGGCGTCGAGAGAGCAGGGTGTGCAATGCGTTGACATACCGGTACGCCTATCCGCTCAGTTTCTACCTGCAATCGCTGAACTATCGCCTTCGAGCCTTCAAGGTCTTACACAAGACTATCCTGCAATCAGTTCCGCTTTTAATGACATTCTCACTCGTTGTAATGACATTCAGCAGTTAATTCTCAAGGCGCAAATCTTGGCGGAGCAAGAGGTCCCGGCACTTATTTTGGGGGAGAGCGGCACGGGTAAAGAGTTGTTCGCTCGTGCGATCCATCATGCCAGCAGCAGAAAGGACCAAGCATTTGTAGCCGTCAATTGCGGCGCGATTCCGCCTGAGCTTATTGATTCAGTGTTGTTTGGTCACAAGCGAGGGGCTTTTACGGGGGCTTTGGCTGACAAGGCGGGAATATTCGAACAAGCACACCGAGGCACACTGTTTTTGGATGAATTTGCCGAGCTGGATGCAGCGGCCCAGGTCCGGCTGCTGAGAGTCCTTAACGATGGCACATTCACACGTCTGGGGGACACTAAAGAGCAGCGTAGTGACTTTCGACTCATTGTTGCCACTAACAAAGACTTAATGGCCGAAGTTTCAAAAGGACATTTTCGGGATGACCTTTTTTACCGGGTGGCAATCGGTATTCTCAGACTTCCTCCATTAAGGGAGAGGGGGGATGATATCCCGTATCTGGCTGATGCCCTCATGTTGCAACTGACGGAGGGGCACCCAGATTTGACTGGTAAAAATATTTCCGACTCTGCAAAAAAAGTTATCACTCGCCATAATTGGCCCGGCAATATCCGTGAGTTAAAAGCGACGTTACTTAGAGCGGCCTTGTGGGCCACGTCAGACACGATTTCAGCCAGAGACATCGAACAGGCGATATTACCGACTGCAGACTTAAGCGGCTCAATTCTGAATCGGGGTCTTTCGCAAGGCTTTGATATACAGTGTGTTCTTGCTGATGTTGAGCGCCACTACATACTTGCTGCACTCAGTAAAACGAACGGGAGCAAGCGTAAAGCTTCCCAATTGCTGGGTTACAACAATCATCAAACCTTAAGCAATAGAATGAAAAAATTAGCCATTACATCAGCCGATTAACACATTGGCACAATCATCGCTAAGGGAGTATTCCCTGCGCGTACTCAGGGACCGAATAAACAAAATAAGGACGTCACAGTGACCAATCAAACCCCAATGGTAATGCTAAACCGTAAAGACAAAATTAAACGCTTAATGGCAGAGATGAGCAAAGGCCTCTTTGAGCGTGAAGATCAAATCAAGCTGTTGATGCTAGCTGCATTAGCGGGAGAGCATGTGCTCCTCATTGGCCCACCAGGTACTGCCAAGAGTGAATTGGCAAAGCGTCTTAAAAGCGTGTTTGTGGAAGCCAATTACTTCGAAAGATTGCTGACTCGTTTCTCTGTGCCAGAAGAGCTGTTTGGCCCCTTGTCTATTCAGGCTTTAGAGCAGGACCAGTATAAGCGTCTGACTAGCGGTTATTTGCCGGAAGCTTCAGTGGCCTTTATTGATGAGATCTTTAAAGCCAACAGTGCCATTTTAAACAGCCTGCTGACGCTGCTTAATGAACGTGAGTTTGATAACGGTAATCGCAGAGTATCGGTACCACTGATCTCAGTTGTGGCGGCCAGTAATGAGTTACCCGAAGGCGAAGAGTTAAACGCCCTGTACGACAGGTTTATGCTCAGAAGCTTTGTCCATCCAGTTTCTGATGACAGTTTTACCAAGTTGCTTAACCTGACAGGCGAGGTCTGTGACCCAGAGCTTAACATTAGACTCAAGCTTGAGGATTTGAAGGAAATTCAACAACTGGCAGGCAAAGTTGCCTTGAGCCCATCAGTGGAAGAGTTATGCAGTGACTTTAGGCGCTATTTGGCACAGGAAAACATCGTCGTTTCAGACAGGCGCTGGCGCAAGGTTGTTAAGTTGATGAAGGTCTCAGCATTTACATCAGGCCAAACTCAGGTGACTAACTATGACGCTTGGATTTTGCCTCATTGCTTGTGGAATAAGCCTGAGCAGTTTGAGGCACTGGAAGAGATCTATCAAAAGTCAGCTGCAATAAAGGGTGATTTTAATTTAGTTAGCTTTTCAAAAGTCCTAGCCATATGGGAAGAAAAATTAAAGAGGGATAAGGCTGAACAACGGCAAAAATATGACGAGCGTGGCAGGCCTTTATACCTCGACGAAAAGGGGAAGGAAACTACTAACCAGAAGGGGAAAGTTCATAAACAAAATAGTGAAGGAGAGCTGCTATACAAGGATTCATATAACGGTAATGTGACCACCAACAGAAAAACTAGGTCATACGACAGTCAACAAAACTCACCTATCTTCGAGGATGTTGAATTTGAGAAGGTTATGGAGCTATTTCGCCATTCAGACTCCCACATCAAGGGGCGCTTGGATGAGGTTGGTAAGTTAAAATCTCAAATTCAAATCCAAATTGAGGCTCTACAAGAGCAATTGTCATCCGCCGAGTCTGTCTTTAGCTCTCATCTGTGGTTGGATGAAGCAATGCTACCAACCATTACCGCCAGTCTGGAGTCAGCTCTTACTCATACCCAAGAACTTCTGAAACGTGTCAATAAAGTCATCAAAGGCTTTGAAGCTTTGCCACGAGAACAACCTCTGTCACTGAGTGATGCTTTTGAGCAGGACTCCGTCAATGAAGATGAGGAGGAAGCCATTGAGGGGGAACTCTGTGACTGAACTATCGTCAACCAAGCCTGTTGCGGTCGGACTGATGGAGCGTTTTGACCATCAATTTGCCGCGATAGACTTGTTACCCGAAGAACTGCTTCCTGCGGTAGTAACCTTGACAGGCGGTGAACTAACATCTCGATGTCAGGCCATTTCGACTCTCAGAAATCAGCTGTTGGCTGGTGGAGAGGTTACTCCACCATGCCCCTGGTTACCCGAGCCCGTTCAGCAACGCATTCGGGATACTGTTGTTAGCTCTGGTGTAGCCCCTTTCTGCCGGGATAATCCACAAGTCACCGATGCGCTGCTAGCCGACTTACTGTCGGCTCTTGACTGTGCACATAGTCATGCAAACAGGTTAAGTCAGCAGTTGGCGTTGGTTTATCAGCAGCAGGCACTTGAGCAATTAAGGCAAGAGCTAGAGCAAAATCAGAAAAGACGTCGTGTCAGTGCGGGTAACAGTAAATCATCAGGTAAAACCAAGAACGCCAAAACGCTAGTGCTATCTGATGCTCAGCGTCTTGATTGTGAACTAAAAGCTGAGCTTGAGGCCTGGCAACAAACCATCGACTCCGTCAAAGGTTCAGGATTTGCCTTGCCGGATACTTGGCAGGAGCGAATCGCAGTATGGCAAAGTCTGCAAGAGGTGTTTACGGACTTGGGTTTGATAACTGGGCTTGGCTGGGATTTGTCTAAAGGCGTGCTTCAAAGCCATGGTTGGATAAACATGGTGCGCCTGCAAAAACTGCTGGAGCACATTCCTAAGCTAAAAGAAGTGATTGAAACCTTAGGGCGTATGAAGGATTGCGACGGCGAGCCCATCATTGAAGAAATAGTCTCAAAAATGAGTGTCAGCCACAGGCGCAATAAAGAAATTGCGACTCCCCTGGTCCCTATGGAAACCAAAGGCATTACCCGCTCTGACTCCATCAGCAGAATGTTGCCCCAAGAAGCCGCGTTTCTTGGGCATCCCGTCCTTAAAAAACTCTGGCATGCCAGGCGGGCAGAGCATGCTCTGCTCTGTTATGCCTTCGAGGGAACGGAGGTCATCACTGAGCAGTTTGAAATTGAGCAAGAGATTAAAGAGCAAAAGGCCGGGGCGAGTAAGAATCAGAACCGTGGTCCCATGATTGTCTGCCTTGATACGTCAGGCTCCATGAGTGGCACGCCAGAAAACGTCGCCAAAGCTTTGGTGCTGCAATGTATCGGCACCGCTAAAGCTGAGCAAAGGGCTTGTTATGTCTATCTATTCGGTAGCCGGGGTGAAGTGGAGGAGCTGGAGTTAACGCCTGATGCCGAGGGCTTGGAGCGGATGATACTGTTTTTATCCATGTCTTTTGGTGGCGGTACCGACGCCGAAGGCCCGCTTAACCTTGCACTTAAAAGAAGTGATGAGCAACAGTGGCAGCAAGCCGATATCCTCTTGGTCAGTGATGGGGAGTTTTCACTGTCAAGTGGCTTGTCGCGCAAAATCAACAAGCGCAAAGCAGAGCGCGCATTGTCGGTACATGGGGTCATTATCGGTGGACATGTATCGCCAATGGACAAAATCTGTGATCCCCTGCATCAGTTCTTCAGCTGGATAGACTTTCAACAAAATAAGAAACAGAGATAAGGATGTACTCGTGACCAAGGCAAAGGACAATTTTGACAATGCGATACTGGATGCCGAGCGGATCTTGGAGGTGTACGACAAGCTCAATAAAGCCGAAGACAAGAACCGAGAGCCTGAAGAGCTAAAACGTGCAGCTTTGATAATGACCCTGACCGCATGGGAAACCTATGTAGAAGATGTGATTTCAGAGCGGTTGGAGGCTGACTTGCGGGTACTCAAGGGCTCAAAAGCGGGCAACTTTATTGAGGCCACGTTGGAGCGTGAACTTAGGTACTTTCACACCCCGAACAGCCAAAAGACTAAAGGGATGTTTCAACGCTTCTTAGATTTGGATGTGACTGAAAGTTGGACTTGGATTGATGGTGAGCCTGAACAAGTTCAACGTAAGCTCAATGAATGGATAGTGAAGCGGGGAGAAGCCGTGCATCGCTCGGTCAGCGACCAGCAGGCTGCACACATTGTCAGTCGAAAGGATTTAGGCAAGTGCGTGACATTTTTTAAGACGTTGGTGGGAAAAACGGACCAGGAAGTCATTGGTCAATGACGGTCGTGATGTGAGATAGAGCTATTGGTGTAAGAAGTCGTATATGACCGGAGAGACTGTAATCGCTGAGCCTTTAACCCTGTCTATCAGCCGTCCAATGCCATCGCATATTCAGCGGTAGCGAAAGGCAGAATCTGTGCACCGAATCTCTGGATACACCTCTTGTATTCTGGCACACTCAGCGGCTGACTTAAGAGATATTTTTATTGACTAAATAGATGTTAGACGTCGGTAGTAGGTTGTATTTTGCTGGTTGCAGACTCGCTAGGGAAGAGAGATTTCAATGGATGATTTAATACTCAATGGTGCGTATTACACACACTTTCTTAACTCGGCTCAATTTCCATACACTGATGATGAACGTAGGTGTATTGAGTCGACAGTCCTGAACTTGGAAAAGTTCAAAACCCAAGGTGACCATCCAGGGATGTTACTGGGTAAAATTCAGTCCGGTAAGACGAAAACCTTTATGGCGATCATGGGGCTTGCGTTTGATAACGGATATGACGTCTCAGTCATCTTGACTAAGGGAACTAAGGCATTATCCAAGCAAACTCAAGAGCGCGTCAGAAGTGAGTTTAAGCCTTTTTGTAATCAAGATGATGTGTTGGTATTCGACATCATGCACATGCCGACTGAGCTGGTTGGCTATGAGCTAAAGAAAAAAATTATCCTGGTGGTTAAAAAACAAAAAGACAACCTAGACCGTTTGGTACAGCTTTTCTCGACGAAGTATCCTGAACTAGCGCAAAAAAAGGTACTGCTGATTGACGATGAAGCTGATTATGCAAGTGTCGGTTTTAAAAGGCAAAAAGGTGAGGTTGACGCGAATTTAACTGCGGTTAAGCTGGAAGAACTCCGTGGCTATGTTGGATTGGCTGCGTTTTTGCAGGTTACTGCCACTCCATATGCGCTTTACTTGCAACCAGAAAATACCGAGATACGGGGTGAGACGTTTAAGCCGGTAAAACCAGCATTTACCGAGCTTGTGCCTGTAAACAAAGCATACATTGGCAGTGACTATTACTTTGCAGATGTAGAAGAGGAAAATACGGTCGTTAGCCATCTTTATCACCCTCTTTCATTGTCTGAGTTGGTTGCACTTAAAAAGCCTGATGGTCGACGCTTTAAGTTAGAGGACGTGCTCAGCTCTAACGCCATCAAAGGGCTTCGAAAGGCTTTTCTGAATTTTTTGGTTGGCGGCGCGATTCGCCAGTTGCAGGCCAAGCACGCAAACGAAGGTAATCAAAAATTCAGCTTTCTGATACACACGGATGTTTCAAAGGCTACCCACCAGTGGCAAGAGCAAGTGGTCCAAGAGCTCAGTGTTCAGCTGAAAGATGCCGCAAATGACTCTTCTAAGCTGTTTACTGCTTTGGTGAAAGAGGCCTACGACGAGTTGGCACACTCAGTCATTTTAGCGGGCTACTTTATGCCACCTTTTTCGAGTGTGCTTGAAAGGTCTCGACAAGCTTTAGTGGATGGTGAACTCCTCATCACCACAGTTAATTCTGAAAAGGAAATTGAATCTTTACTGGATGAAACCGGCCAATTAAAGCTTCGCACGCCGCTGAACATCTTCATTGGTGGGCAAATATTGGACAGAGGGATCACGATTGGTCGATTGATCGGCTTTTACTATGGACGTCGACCGGCAAGATACCAGCAAGACACAGTGCTACAGCACTCGAGGATGTATGGTTATCGTTCAAAAGAAGACCTATCGGTAACACGCTTTTACACTGAGCCTGCTATCTACAATGCAATGCGAAGTATGCATGAAAGTGACGTAGCCTTGCGCGAAGCCATTGAGAAAAATCCTGAGCAAGGGGTGGTTTTTATACAGAAGGCCAAGGATGGGTCAGTTATTCCGTGTAGCCCAAACAAAATCCTTTTGACTGAGACTACTACGCTGAAGCCTCACAAACGTCTACTTCCTGTAGGGTTTCAAACTACGACTAAAGGTAAAACTAGGGCGATTACTGATAAAATCGATACCCTGTTGGCCTTATTGCATCCTACAGGGGCAGGGAAAGAACCTTTTAAGATCCCGACATCAAAAGCGCACGAGCTGCTCTCATTGATAGAAGAAGTTCTCTTGATGGAAGAGGAGGACGGGTACAGTTTTGACTGGCAGAGCCTACATTCGGCCATTGATTATTTAGACAAAAGGTCACCAGACCCAGGCCAAATTTGGTGCTTGTGGCTTACCGATCGTAATAATAGCCGCCTTGCCAGTAAAGGCAGTCACACCAAGTATGTTGCAACGCCTGATACAGCGACAACTGAGGGTAGGATCGCGCGGGATACTGCTAAGGATTCACCGATGTTAATGTTGTTTAGACAAAATGGTGAAGAAGAACGAGGCTGGAAGGGGGCACCTTTCTATTGGCCGTTAATATGGGCACCCGCAAATACACCTGTGGCTATATACGCACACCTGACCAATGATCAGCAAGAGTAATTAATCTCATGGCTTGTTTTGAGGTCGGGCAAGACGTTGACTTAGGGCAATTGCTTGAAGAGCAAGCAAAACAGCTAGCTCTTCAAAGTCAACAACTACTGATTTTAGTAGGGATATGTGAACACGAACTTAAGTTGCTGGACAAGATCCAGCAACTGTCGGTGTCGTCGCTTTTGTGTGAGAAGCTTCTCCCACTCTCAAATGCTGGCCGAGTAGAGGATATTGAGTGTGTGTTAGAGCAGACCATAACCTGTCATACAGACAGCCTGTTATTACTTGACCGAATTCATGTTTTGTTTGAACCCTCATTAGAGTTGGATGTACTTAGGTGCCTGAAAGCCCTGTCAAGACAGAGGCTGTTAATCGTAAATTGGCCTGGTGAATACGATGGAAAAGTGTTGAGCTTTTCACGCCATGGCAAGCCTGATCATTTTGATTGTTTGGAAGCAGATCTAAACAGTGTGCCTGTTCTCTGGAGAACGGGGCATGGAGAGAGTTGATGAAAAAGTATCAAGAGCTCATTCAGTTTGAGCCGGTAACAACCATTATCAAATTACATGACGCCGCTGAAGAGACACGCGCGCAGCAGTTGGTGTCGTCTTACGTCATATCCGATAAGATGGCTGTGAAAATGGCCGATGTAATTATCCCGCAGTTGCAATTTGCTGAGTCCGTCGATAATAAATCGCTGTGGATTGTGGGTAACTATGGCTCGGGTAAGTCACACTTGATGTCTGTACTCTCTGCCGTTGCCGAGTTCCCGCATTTGGCACAATTTATCACCAATGAAAAAGTACGTGCTGCCGCCGATAAAATTTCGGGCAAGTTTAAAGTTATTCGCTTTGAAATTGGGGCGTCTAAGAAGCCTTTTGCAGACATCATCACTGATAACTTAACCAAAGGTTTGGCAAACTTCGGTATCGATTTCCAATTCCCGGCGATGGACCAAATTTCGTCAAACCACAAACCTTATCTTGAAGAAATGATGGGCGCATTCCATCAAAAGTATCCTGATCAGGGGTTGTTGCTGATTTGCGATGAGATGCTGGATTACCTGCGAGCTCGTAAATCCCAAGATTTATCACTCGACATTGCCATGATGCGCGTACTAGGCGAAGTCACTGACGGAACGCGTTTCCGGTTTGTTTGCGGTGTTCAAGAAGCGATCTTCGATAGTACACAGCTTGCTTTTGCCTCTCAGGAGGTCAAGCGCATTCGAGACCGTGCTGAGCAAGTGCTTATCACCCGCGATGACATCAAATATGTGGTAGCAGAGCGTCTGTTAAAAAAAGATGCTCAGCAAATGGCGTGGATCCGCGATTACCTGCAGAAATTCACCCATTGCTTTGAGCGGATGAATGAGCGTCTCGACGAATTCGTGCGCATGTTCCCTGTGCACCCTGATTACATCACTACCTTTGAAAGGGTGCGTGGCGCCGGTATTGAGCAGCGTCAGGTACTACGAAGCTTGTCGCGTCAAATGCAGGCTTTGATGGAGCAAGAGGTACCAGAGACTGAACCGGGAATTTTTTCTTACGATACTTATTGGGAAGAGCTCCGAAACGACCCCAGTGCCAAAACTAACCCAGAAATTGGCCAAGTCATTGACGTGGGTGAAACCTTATTTACTCGTATAGACCAAGCTTATCCTGCAGCCCATGAGGTGAACTTTGCTAAACGTCTGGTAGCGGCTTTGGCAATCCATCGCATGTCGGTGGGTGACATCTACAATGAAATGGGCGCGACAGCCGCAGAGCTTCGCGACACTCTGTGCCTGTACCTACCATTAATTGAACAACTACCAGGTGAGAAAAGTAAACACCTCGAGAACCAGATTGTGGCGGTGCTGACCAAGATTCGGCAAACCGTAAATGGCCAGTTTTTCTCCAAGAATAAAACCAATGATCAGTTCTATTTGGATCTGAAAAAAACCGAAGATTTCGACGCTTACATTGAAAACAAAGTTCCATTGCTGGCGGACGATCAGCTAAACAATGCTTATCGCACGGCCATGTTGGAAATACTTGAGGAGACAGATGTCACTCGTCCCAACATCGAGATGTGGCAGCATGAACTTAAGTGGTTGAACCGTAACGTAAATCGCCCTGGATGGCTGTTTTTGGGATCCCCCAATGAACGCGAAAGCGCTAAACCACCGCTGGATTACTACATGTACTTTGTTCAGCCAATAAATCCCCCTAAAATCAAAAAGGAATTTATTCGCTCGGACGAAGTCCAGTTTGTGCTGGAAAACCCATCAAGTGATTTTGACCGTAGCCTGCGATTCTATACCGCTGCTATTGAGCTGCAAGCCACGGCCACGGGTAATGCTAAAAATGTCTATCAGCTTAAAGCCAAGGCTTACCTGCAAGAAATGCAAAGCTGGCTAAAAGCCAACTACAAAGACGCCTATGTCGCCATCTACAATGGCCAATCTAAGCCGATGATGGATTGGCTCAAAGGCGCAACAGTGCGTGGTATCACTGGCATGTCTAACGCTCAGGTTGGCAGTTTAAAAGATATTTTTGAATCTGTTGCCAGCGTCATTTTGAGTGATCATTTCGAGTCCTTGGCGCCCGAGTATCCCACATTCAGCCAGTACATCACCTACAGCAATATTCAAAGTGCTGCCATGGATGCTTTAGGCTTCATTGCGGGGGGCGCAGCGACAAAGCGGGCTAATGCGGTGCTCGATGCGCTCGAGCTGTTAGAAGGTGACAAGCTTAAACCGGTTAAATCGCGTTATGCCCAGGCAGTATTGGCAGTGCTAGCAAGTAAAGATGCTGGTCAAGTGGTGAATCAAGCGGAATTGCTACAGCAAATCCATTCACATCTGTACTTTATGCCAGAAAGCTTCCGGCTTGAGCCCGAATGGCTCCTGGTTATCTTGGCAAGTCTAGTGCATAGCGGTGAACTTGAGCTTTCAGTGGTTGGGCATCAGATCACAGCTAGCGATATTGTGAAATTTAAAGCCGTACCTTTTGATGTGCTAAAGGACTTCAAGCACATTCAAGCACCACGTGACTTCAACATAGCGACTATCAAGGCAATGCTTGGCCTGCTGGATATGAATGAAGGTTTGGCGACGTCTATTCAGCAAGGGGATGAAAGTGTTGTGCGCGACATGATAGTCCGCTGCGAAAAGCTTGTGCAGGAGTTAGTCCTTGGTCAGCAAAGTATAAAGTCTAGGCTGCCGCTGTGGGGCAACTATGTGCTTGAAGAAGCTGAGGCCAACACACTCAGCCAACAGGTGAGTACTCTCAAAGACTTTTTAGAAACCGCAGCGCGCTTTAATACGCCTGGTAAGCTGAAAAACTATAAGGCCACAGCGACAGAGGTGAGCGAGCAAAGCGCCCATCTATCTTCTTGGCAGGGATTTGTGGCGCTTAGAGGGTTGGTCGATGACTTTAAAGGCTATGCCGAGTACCTCACTCAAGCAGAGGCGATTTTGACGGTCGAAGACCCTTGGCAAACTGCGCTTACAACTGCGAGAACAGCGTTAAGAAGCGGCTTGGCTGATGTCACATTGCGCCGAGCACCCGCCTTTAAATCTGATCAGATAGGTGTTTTGACAAAGCTGAAATCCGCCTACCAGCAACGTTTTATTAGCTTGTACACCAAGGCTCGTCTTACTAAAGCGGAAGAAAAACAAAAGCAGGCACTTTTATGTGACACGCGTCTGCAACAATTGGAAATGCTTTCGGGCATTAAGTTGCTGCCCTCTGTGCAGTTGCAAGATTGGCGCAAGCAATTTGCCAAGCTCAAAGTCGCAGAAGCCATTGATGTTAAGTTATTTGAACTTAACGCGAGTCCAGTGGATTTTGCACCGCGTACAGAATCTTTGCTCCAGGCAAGCCAGTTGCTGACACAGCTTGATGACAAGCTTGATAATCTGCTCACCGATTGGCAAGCCAACCTTAAAGGATTGCTCGATGATCCGTTTATCAAGTTGGACTTGTTGAAAGATGAAGATGCCCGTGAACTGGAGGCCTTTATCACCAGTGGCACTGTGCCAGAACCACTGGAGGCAAGCTTTATCGAGGCGGTAAACCAGGTGCTTGATGGCCTGGAAGAAGTGCGGATTGATGAAGCTAAGCTACTTGCGGAGATTGGTCAGGGACTACCGCAAACCATCGAAGAAATTACTGAGCGTTTTAAAAAGCTTCTAAGTGCTCAGTGCCAGGGTAAAGAGCACGATAAAGTGCGTATTATCATAGGTTAATTGTTTTATTGGGCAGCGTCTGCTGCCCATCACGTTTTAGAGAATCACCATGCAGCAAGATGCACTTTTTACTGAATCGCAAATACCCCAGAAGTCCGATGGTCCGGTAACCTGCCTAGGGAAAATTTTTGCCAATGACACCGAGCGCCGAGCCTATTTTACCCAGCTGTTGGCCGAAAAATTAAAAGACCCCGAGTTTCGAAAAATCGAAGGCTTCCCTATTGGCACCGACGAGGCCATTCTAAACCTCAGTGATCCGCCGTATTACACCGCGTGCCCAAATCCCTGGATTGCTGACTTTATTGCCCAGTGGGAGGCTGAGAAGCCAGCTCAAGCGGAGGGTGAACAATATCATCGCGAACCTTTTGCTGCCGATGTGAGTGAAGGCAAAAACGACCCTATTTATAACGCTCACTCCTATCATACGAAGGTACCCCATAAGGCGATTATGCGGTACATCCTGCATTACACTAACCCTGGCGATATTGTCTTTGATGGTTTCTGCGGGACTGGTATGACGGGTGTGGCTGCACAGATGTGTGGTGATCGCGATGCTGTATTATCCTTGGGATATCAGGTTAAAGCTGATGGTTCAATATTACGTGAAAGTACAGATGAGAACGGAAGTATTTTTTGGTCCGATTTTTCGGTTCTTGGGGCACGGAAAGTACTTTTAAATGACTTATCTCCAGCCGCAACCTTTATTGCCCAAAACTACACGGCAGGAATTAATGTTAGTGAGTTTAAAAGAGAAGCTTTCACTTTGCTGCAAGAAGTAGAAAGCGAGCTAGGTTGGATGTATGAAACGAAAGACGTTGAACAAGGTATCATTGGACGAATAAATTATGTTGTATGGAGCGATGTTTTTTCATGTAGTAATTGCCAGAATGAAGTTGTTTTCCATGATGCTGCTCTAGATGAAAAAGGAATATTAAGTTCAAACTCATTCCATTGCCCTAAGTGTAATACTCAGCTGAGCAAAAGTGGTGCTGAGAAGGTTTTTGAACAATCTATGTCAGTAGATGGTAAATACTTACGGCGAATAAAAAAAGTCCCTGTGAAAATTAACTTTGGAACGGGGAAAATGCGTGGAGAGAAGACATTTTCTGAGGATGATAGGTTGCTTCATTTGAGAATAGAGCAACAAGTACTTCCAAATGGTGTGCCACTCAGAGAAATGGGAAAGTTTAAAGAGCAGTATAAAAGAGATGCCTTACATTTAAGAGGTATTGAAACAGCATCAGATTTCTATACCCGTAGGAACTTAATTGCACTAGGAGCATTGTGGGAACGAGCATCACTATCTAGTAAATACTCATCCCCCCTTAAGTATTGGTTGACTTCTATTCAGTGGCTTTCGTCGAATATGTATCGACATAGAACCGGTGGTGGTGGTGGACAACAAGGAAAGTTGACGATACCGAGCTTAGTTAGAGAGCAGAATGTATTCCGTTTAGCCGCCGATAAATTGGTGGATATAGTTAATTTGTTTGATAGTAAAGGGTTGCATAGTGGTGGCTCTTTAATATCTACATCTGATGCCGCTATAAGTTTAAGCAGTTGTGAGAATGCAATCGACTATATTTTTATAGATCCACCTTTTGGTGGTAATATTTTTTATTCTGATCTTAACTCTATTTGGGAGGGGTGGCATTCGGTAATAACCAATGACTCTACTGAGGCAGTCGTACATAGAGTGCAGACTCAGGAATCCAAAGGCCTCACGAGTTATGGTGGGTTTATGCGGCAGGCGCTCATTAGTGCGTATAGAGCTTTAAAGCCTGGTCGATGGGTCACGATAGAGTTTTCAAATTCGCAAGCATCTGTTTGGAATGTAATACAAACAAGTCTTCAAGATGCTGGTTTTGTTGTTGCAAATGTTGCGGCTTTGGATAAAAAACAACGTAGTTTTCGTTCTGTAACTAGTCCAACAGCAGTTAAACAGGACCTAGTTATTTCAGCCTATAAGCCGAATGGCGGTTTTGAACAAAGATTTGAAACAGAAGCCGGTAATGAAAATGGAGTATGGGACTTTATTCGAACCCATTTGCAGTATTTGCCGGTAGTTAAGCTGCAAGGCAATTCTTTGCTACAGATTCCAGAACGTGATTCTCGTATTTTGTTCGACCAATTAGTCGCCTATTACGTACGTAAAGGCTATCAATTGCCTGTGTCTAGCCAAGAGTTTCAGTTAGGGCTAGCACAGCGCTTTATCGAACGTGATGGCATGTTCTTTTTGGATGAGCAAGCCGCTGAGTATGACAAAAAGAAGGCTGTTGTCGGCGAGCTTGTGCAAGCATCACTGTTCGTGAAAGATGAAGCTAGTGCAATTCAATGGTTGCGTCAGTTACTGAAGCAGAAACCTCAGGTATTCTCTGACATTAATCCGCTGTTTATGCAGCAGTTGAGTGGCTGGAGTAAAAAAGAGGTGCAGCTGGATCTGCGTGAGCTCTTGAATCAAAACTTCCTCTGCTTTGATGGCCTGGATGACGTGCCTGTGCAAATCCACAGTTACCTTTCGACCAACTGGAAGGAGCTGCGCAATTTGCCTAAAACTGCGCCCGAGCTAAAAGCCAAGGCCAAAGACCGCTGGTATGTGCCAGACCCCAATAGTGCTGGAGACTTAGAAAAACTGCGTGAGCGTTCTCTGCTTAAAGAGTTTGAAGAATATAAAACCGCCAAGAAAAAACTGAAAGTGCTTCGAATCGAAGCGGCGCGCGTCGGCTTTAAAAAATTGTTTGAGGCTCAAGAATTTGCCAGCATCTTGGATGTAGCGGCCAAACTGCCAGCCGATGTGATTGCTGAAGACCCTGTGCTCTTGATGTACTACGACCAGGCGATGATGCTGACCCAAACTGATAGTAGTGAGGATTGGTAAATAATGACGTTGCAAACGGGCAGCTGGCGCTGGAGTAAGAGCCTTGATGCATATGTGCAGCTGCTATCTGAGCAAGAACTTTGGCAAAGGCCTTACTGTAGAGTGTTAAGCACTGATAGTCAGTCAGTGCTGTGCTTACCACAAGATGATCTTTTACCCCTGGGGCCGGATTGGCACCAGGGGCAATTTGGACTTGGCTATATTGCCAGTGCTGCCCGTATTGCAAATGCGCAGGCCGAGGGGGAGCTACTTTCCCCCTTAGAAGCCAATGTGATTCCGTTGCCTCACCAGTTAAAGGCGTTACGAAAAGCTTTTAGTCAACCGCAGCTACGTTACCTATTTGCCGATGAAGTTGGGTTGGGTAAGACCATAGAGGCGGGCTTGGTTATCCGCGAACTGAAGTTACGTGGCATGGCTAAGCGCATCTTAGTGTGCGCCCCTAAAGGCTTGGTTAGTCAGTGGCTCAGTGAAATGCAGCAACATTTCAATGAAACCTTTCATTTATTGCAGCCTGGCGACTATAAAAACCTGGATGCTAAAGACAATCTCTGGTGTCGTTACGATCAGGTAGTGTGTTCGCTTGATAGTATTAAGCCTATTGAATATCGCAAAGGTTGGTCTGCCAAACAGTTACACGCCTACAACAAAACGCGCTTTGACGATGTACTTGCAGCCGGTTGGGATCTGATTGTGATTGATGAGGCGCACAGGTTGGGTGGCAGTACTGACCAAGTGGCCCGCTTTAAATTAGGCCAGGGTTTAGCGGAGGCGGCTCCTTATCTTCTATTGTTATCGGCGACGCCACATCAAGGTAAAACCGATGCTTTCCACCGTTTGCTGTCGTTATTGGATGCCAAGGCATTTCCGGACCTCGACAGCGTCACTAAAGAGCGGGTACAGCCCTTTGTCGTCCGCACTGAAAAGACTAAGGCTATTGATGCTGATGGTAAACGTCTGTTTAACAAACGTCACACCGAGTTGGTGCCTGTGGCTTGGGGTGGGCAGCATATTCTGCAAAAGCAGCTCTATGAGGCGGTGACCGACTATATTCGAGATGGTTACAACCAAGCTAAAGCCAAACGGCAAAATGCCATCGGCTTTTTGATGATCTTGATGCAGCGCTTAGTGAGTTCCAGCAGCCGGGCAATCGCCAAAACCTTGTCTAAACGTATAGAGGCTCTTCAAACTGCAAGCTTCCAATCTGAGATTGATTTTTCAGACGACTGGCAAGATTTAGATAGCCAAAGTCAGTTGGACGATGTGGTGCAAGCAGGTAAGCGTTCTGCCGACGAAAGGGCCGAAGTGGCCTTTTTATTGGAATTAGCTGAGCGCTGTATTGAGACAGAGACTGACGCTAAAGCGGAGGCCTTGCTGGATTGGATATATAAGCTGCAACAACAAGAACAGGACCCAAAACTTAAACTGTTGGTCTTTACTGAATTTGTACCCACCCAGCAGATGTTGGCGCAGTTTTTAACACAGCATGGCATAAGCGTAGTGTGCTTGAATGGCTCGATGGATTTAGATGAGCGAAAACAAGTGCAACAGGCCTTTGCCAAGGATACTCGGGTATTAATCTCTACCGATGCTGGAGGCGAAGGTCTCAATCTTCAGTTTTGCCACGTTATCGTGAACTATGACATGCCTTGGAACCCCATGCGGGTAGAGCAGCGCATTGGTCGGGTCGACCGTATCGGCCAACCATATGTGGTTCGTGCACTGAATTTTGTGCTGGAAAATACCGCTGAGCATCGGGTGCGTGAAGTATTGGAAGATAAACTGCAGGTCATCCTTGATGAGTTTGGTGTGGATAAAACCAGTGATGTATTGGATTCTTCTGCCAGTAACCATCTGTTTGATGAACTCTTTATGACCAATGTTGTTGAGCCTGAGCAGTTGGACCATGAGCTTGCAAAAGCATTGGAAATACTTAGAGACAACGCCCAGGAAAAGCGTCAGCAAGATGGCTTGTTTGGTGGTGATATTCCATTAGCGTTGGATGAATACCAAAAGACACTAAATCACCCTATGCCTTATTGGATAGAGCAGATGGTCGCTTATTACCTTAAGTGGCAACAATCTTTGGGTAAATCAGCTAGTTTTATCCCAGATAATGCCCTTGGAATAGAGATAACTTGGCCTGATGGTGAAAAGCTATCACGTATTACCTTTAATGGCGCGCTTGCGCAGCAACAACAGTTATCTTTGTTGACACTGGAGGATGCAAAAGTAGCAAAGCTATATCAGCAGCTTCCTCAGTGGGTACCTAGTATGCCAATTCCCAAAGTCGTTTTTACCCAGTTGCCCTCTGGCGTAGCGGGGGTATGGGCGCTTTGGCGGATAGAGTTACAAACTGTGGATGGCACGAGCCAGCGCTATTTGCCCATTTTCGTTAATACAGAAGGCCGATATTTCGCCGCTGCTTCTGCTCGGATCTGGGAGGCAATATGCCAAACTGAATTTGAGGTTATCGGCTCGGCGCCAAGTATGGAGCTAAGGCCGGATATTTTTGCGCAGTTAACAGAGGTCGCCGAGCATGATGGGGAGGCCATCTTTAATGGCTTGCATCAAGCATATTTACGTCAGCTTGAGCAAGACATCGAAAAGACTGAGTTTTCCTTCAGGGCACGGCGCCGGGCAATAGATAGGATTGGTTTGCCAGAGGTAAGGCAGTACCGAACCAGGCAGTTAGAGTTAGAGCAGCAAGAGTGGGAAAGGCTCGCAGCTTTGAAGCAGCAAGTATTTCCCCAGTTAAGTTTAATGTTGGTAGTAGAGATCCAAGGATGAGTAACTGGGTAAAGGAACTGATTTCAACCCTGAATCTTGATGGGGCTTTTATCTATCTGTTAGATGACCCGGATGGGTTGTGCTTCGAACCCCAAATTGCCTCGTTTTTTCGAGAAAAGCAGGCAATGCTGATCGATGAGAATGATCCCTTAGCGTTAAGGTTGACTTATGAGAAATGGCTTCAGGATAGCAGTCAGATTTCGTTATTAATTCGGATTGCTGACTGTAGTGAGCTATTTATACCGTTTGATATTGCTGCTCATGCCAAGCGGCGAAGTTTCAACCTGACTGAAATATGTCCTGAAATTGATGCCACTGTTTTGCGTCAGATACCTGCATCTTCATTTCAATCTGTGGTCGATGCTATTGCCTTATATCGGCCCGGAAAGCTAACACCGCTTGCGAGTACCGACTTTATCCTTCGTCATGTGTATAAAATCGCTCCTGAGATTATCCAATCGGCAGCGGATGTAGTAAGGCTGCTGATTAGAAAGCACTACGTAGGCATTGAAATGCCTGGGTATTTCGAGGAGCGATTGGTGGCGCTATTGGCGCTTAATCGAGCGTTGACACAATGGGACTTTACAGCCCTCGTGCCGAATAGGGCTAATTTTTATAATTTTCTCCAAACGCAGTGGGAGCGATACATTGCGTCAATACGACCTGTCGCTCAGGTAAACAATGAACTATTTGATAGTGATGAGCTGGTAGTACCGTTTGATGATGCAGATATTCGGGTATTGATTGATAACCTGTTTGCTGATGGCGTGCTTAAGCCAATAGCATTGGAGCAAAACGATTTACCTGAAGGGCATTGGAGTGCGATAGGCATCCAAACACCAGAAGTGAACATTAGATATGAGCGCTGTAACCGGTTATTGGCGCAGGTGAAGGGTACATTTAGCGATGTAGATACGGGCTCGATTAACGCTGAGTTTTGGTTAGAGCAGTCTCATCAATTGGGCGTGTTAAATGCAATCTCATATCAATTGAATAATGAGGATGTTGAACTGACTCAAAGGCAACGGCTCAATAAAGATATATCGACAATTAATGCTGTTGCTGACAAGCTATTTGAACCTTGGTTGACGGAGAATTTCTGCGCATTACAATCGCTTCCCACAGTAAAAGTGCCTTTGATGCTGCATAAAATACCAAACTGGATAGCTGGAAAAGTCTCAAAAAATAAGAAAGTATGCCTCTTGGTATTGGATGGTCTTGGAGCCAGACAATGGCCTTTGCTTCGTTCGAGCCTACAGGCTAATCAATCAATCCTTGTTGAAGAGCATAGCTGTTTTGCATGGGTGCCAACAATCACCTCTATCTCTCGTCAAGCACTGTTCTCTGGTAAACGCCCCTTTGCCTTTTCAGAATCACTTCTTACGACGGGCAAAGAGAAGGCGCTATGGCTCGACTTTTGGGCAAATGAAGGACTGAATGATAAGCAGGCGATCTATGCCAAGAACGCAGAAATGCTTAGCCCAGAAGAGTGGGAAAACCTGATTTTTCCATCGGCAATTCAGGTAGCAGGTATCGTGATTAATTTTGTTGATGATCAGATGCACGGTATGAAAGCAGGTATGGCTGGGTTGAACAAGATAGTTGATGTGTGGCTAGAGCAGTGGGATTTTGTTGGCAAGATTAATGCTCTGTTGTCGCAAGGGTTTGAAGTGGTCTTAACAGCCGACCATGGGAGCCAGGAAGCTATTGGTATAGGTCGGATTAATGATGGGGTTACTGCCGAGAGTAGGGGTGAAAGAGTTCGTCTGTATAACACTGCAGTAACTCAAAGCAGTGCTGCAACAAACGTGGACCAAAACGTGATAGTATGGCCTGGCCCTAGTTCGGGGCTGCCACAGAACTGTTATCCAATCCTCGCCAAAGCGACAGATGCTTTTAAGACCAAGGGTGAGAAGATTGTTGGTCATGGTGGTATTAGCTTACATGAAGTAGTTGTTCCATTAGCTGTTATTACCTCAAAGCCCATTCAGTATGAAAAAACTCATTAGCTTTAGCCGTCATGTAGATCGTGTTTGGTTGGAGTTTACTTTGTCTTCAGTGGCTCATGGCGCCAGCAAAACCATATTAAATCAAAAGCTTGAGCATCTTCTGGAGTCATTTATTGCGACAGTTGAAAACCGTCGAAAAGCGCGAAACCTGCTGGTCTCTATCTGGGCGATTAGAGAAAATACTAAATATCAGAAATTTGATTGTGATGCTTTGGATCTCTATTTGAGAGACGAGCAGTCAACCATGAGTTTACAGTGGGGGATGCTGGTAGCTCGCAAGCCTTTTTTTGCCGCTGTAGCACGCTATATCGGCCGCTACAGTAAGTTGAACGATTGCTTCAAATATGCTCAGGTAAACAAGCGCATGTGTGAGTTATTTGGAGAGACTGAGTCTACTTCCCGTGCAACAAGAGCCGTACTAAAGACAATGCAGGAGTTAGGTGCATTGGTGAAGAATGACGACGGTTCTATGAGTATTGCCGCAAAAGTCAGCGAGCAAGATAAGTGGCGTGTCAATTGGATGTTGAAAGCTCTTCTCCTTTCCGATAACCAGGAAAGTCGTGAGTTCCATGAGGTGCAACAGGATCCAGTATGGTTTCCATTTCAACTATCAATAAATGAGAGTGAGATTGATACTCATTTATTTGAGGTTCACCAACAGGGCAATAGTTTGTATTTATTTTTGAAACAGGATGTTGAATGAAACCATCGATCGGATTTAACCGTCATCTTGAATTGAGTTGGTTGACTCAAACAGCGATTTGGGCCGCTGGGGGATTAGAAGGTGCTGAACTCAAAAAGCACATTGACAGTTTACTTGCGCCTTCTTTTACGAGCCAAGTCGCAATGGATAAGACCCGGAATTTACTATTCGGTATTTGGAACGGGCAATCAAAGGCTTCTCCTAAGGAGTTTCATGCACAAGCTTGTAATCTGCTTTTGCGCCACAGTGAGCATAGCCTTGTGATCCACTGGGGGCTCTTGATTGCTAGGTATCCATTTTTCTATTTTGTTGTGTCTCAATTGGGAAGAATTGCACGGCACGACCGCTTATTTGTTTACTCGCAATTGGAGCTGCGGGTCACTGAAGAGTATGGTGATACCTCTACGATCAAGCGTTCGATGCAATTTGTCATTAGGACTTTGACCAATCTTGGTTTGATTTCTAGTGCTAAAACCGGAGTGTATCAGCTAGCTAGACCAGTATCATTGGGCTCCGCTGAGCTGATAGCTTGGTTGGCTCAGGCTATTATCCTGGCTAATGATGATAGAAGTAGAAGTCTTGATCGATTGAACTCAGATCCCGCATATTTCCCGTTTGATATCATCTTTAGTGAAAGTTGCTTGGCGTCTTCGCCGTCGATTGAACTACTTCACCAAGCATCAGATACTATTGTATTTCTTAACTAGTGGCGGTTTCAGAGCCAATGACCTGGAATGTCTAGTTCAAAATTCTTAGCAATATACTGAAGCATCGTGATGATCTCACGGTGCTTTTTTTCATCATATGCCTGGCCATTCTGCCTTTGTGCCACCAGCCCTTGCAGCTCTGGCAGTTGAAACATTCCCAGACGATAGAAATTTCCCCAGGTTGGCTCGCCAAAGAGGTTATAGATGACTTCGGTATCATCTCTCTCACTGGCTAATCTTTTTGGTCCCTGCACCTTGGTTAACGCAATTTCAGCTTCGTCTTTGTCTTCGTAGGTGTTTAGGAGTTTCATGGTAAATCCGAATTATGGTGCATGAGAGGGGACATTGAACTGGATGCTGCTCACGATTGCAATTGCCATTCTCAGAACTTAAAGCTAGACGGTTAAATTTTGGCTGGCTGAGTTGTTGCCGTTCAAGCAACATGGTTTGAAGGTTGCTCTAGTCCGGCTCCTTGAAAGCCGGACTTACTTTGGCGACAACGATAGAGAGCGTCAGTCGTCGTTGGTGTCGCCTTCACATTCATAACAAAATCCGTGGAGGCCTGCAGGTCGTTCGCCGCATTCAACACATAGAGGTGGCAAGTCATCGTCACAGTCGACATTTTTAGTATCAACTACATTTTGAGTCATCCTAAGTTCCTTTTAGTAAACGATATTAACCGAATTGTAATGATATTGGGCTTGGTGAACTAAAGCAATCAATACCGCATATTAGCGCTGGCCATTTAAGGCCAGCGCTAATATGTCATGGCGTTCTCGTCTATCCTGATCTTAGAAAGGCTACAGATAAATTGCCCCTGGAGGCGTCTTCAATGTGCTGGCTCCACCATTCCATCATAGGGCGTCGTCGTTCCAAGTAGTTGGTGCGGTTGTAAGCCGCTCGAACTTGATTTGAATCGACATGGGCCAATGCTGCCTCGATTAAGTCTGGCTCGAATCCTTTGGCGTTAAGAGTTGTACTTGCCAGTGATCTTAGGCCGTGACTGACGAGCTTGCCTTCGAATCCCATGCGCTTGATAGCCATATTTGCCGTTTGTGGATTGCAATGGGACTTAGGATCTTTATCAGAAGGGAAGATATATTCCCTATGACCGCTAACAGGCTTCATTGCTTCTAATATGCCTAGCATTTGAGGCGTGAGCGGAATGATGTGTTCTTTTCGTCGCTTCATTTTTTCTGCGGGAATAGTCCAGGTTTGATTTTCCAGATCCAATTCTTCCCACCTGGCGGTGGACGCCTCAGAAGGGCGGGTCATGGTATGAAGTTGCCATTCAATTAAACAGCGAGTGGTGTATTTCACTGAGGCGCGAGCGACGGCTCTGAGAAAGATTGGCAATTCTTCAGGGTCGATACTGGCCATGTTTTGCTTTTTAGGCTTTTTAAAGGCCGCACGTATGCCCGATAACGGATTAGCGTGGACATAGCCACAGTTGACGGCATATGTCATTACTTCATTGAGACGCTGGGAGAGGCGCTTGACGGTCTCTAAGGTACCCGCTGCTTCTAGTGGCCTGAAAAGCGCAATGACTTTGGGGGCGGTGATCTCGGCTAATGGTGTTTGCCCCAGTGAGGGAAAGACATGCCGCTCAAGGGAGCGCCATATGTCCGTGGCGTAATCAGCAGTGACTTCATGTCTCTTCACTTCGAGCCATTCTGAGGCGATCTTCTCGAGAATGTATTCTGACTTTTGTTGTCTGGCTTCTAACTCGGCTTGTCTATGCTCTTTGGGGTCTATACCTTGTGCGAGTAGCTCACGATGCTCCATGGCTTGCTTTCGAGCCTTGGCCAGCGAAACTGCCGGATATTTGCCTAAGCCTATGTTGACGCGTTTTTTAGTCACAGGGTGGTAATAGTTGAAATTCCACTGCTTTGTGCCATTGACTCTGAGCCTTAGCTGTAGTCCATCGCCATCGGTAATGACTTTGTCCTTGTCGCCAGGCTTTAACGATTTGACCTTGGTGTCGTTTAGCGTGCCCATACTAACCTCACTCCGAGTTTGGTATTCCAAGAGGTTACGACACTTTGTGTAGGAATACCAAATGGTATGCCAGAGGCCTAAGATGTGGTGAGATGTTGTGAGATTTCTTGAGATTGTAACTTGTTGAATTTAGTAAATTTTAGGCAATAAAAAAGACGTCCTGGGACGTCTCTTTTACTGGTGTTGGTGGAGGCGGCGGGATTTGAACCCGCGTCCGAAAAACCTACGCTCAAGGCGCTACATGCTTAGTCTCTCTTTTGTTTAACCGACTCAACTCCGAAAGACAGGATTTAAGCCGGTGAGTCCGGTACTGTTTCGCGGTTCACCCCCGAACAAGGTTCCCTCGCTAGCACTATGTAGGGTGACCATCAAATCCACTGCCCATGTGCTAAACATGTGGGTGATGGCTAGCGGCATTAAGCGGCTAGAGCGTAGTTATCGTCGTTTGCAACTATAACTGTGCGGCTTTTTACGAGGCCAACCGCCCCTCGGCATGCTCCCGGAGTTTCGCGAATCCCGTCGAATCCTGAATCGCCCCCGAAAAGTGTCGTCATTGTAATACGTTGTTTTCGTATTACTCAAGCAGGTTTTTCACTTGCTATGACTGACTGCCCGATATTCGTGCAGTTATTTGTTTTTCATCACCCGGGCTTTTTCAATGGCCCACTCACGTTGCTTGGTATCTTCGCGCTTATCGTGATCTTTCTTACCTTTACCCAGACCCACTTCCAGCTTGACCCAGGAACCTTTGCCCCAGTACATGGAAATGGCCACCAGTGCATAGCCCTGACGTTCCACCAAGCCTGCCAGTCTATCGAGCTCGCGACGGTTGAGCAGCAACTTGCGCGGACGGGTAGGGTCTGCCACCACATGGGTAGAGGCGGCGCTTAACGGCACAATATTGCAGTTGTACATGTGCGCTTCGCCATTTTTAATCATGACAAAGCTCTCAGACAGGTTCACTTTACCTGCCCGAATGGATTTTACTTCCCATCCCATCAGGGACAGGCCCGCTTCGACTTTCTCTTCGAATCGATATTCGAAGGTCGCCCGTTTGTTGCGGGCAATGGTAGCCGAGGAATTTGCGGATTTTTTGGGATTTTTCTTAGCCATAGGCGGGCTATTATACGCAGGCAAGGGGAATTTGGAATTGCCTGGCGAGCACTTTTTGCGACTGGGTTGCATCGGTGCCGTTTTTTTCGACACACTGTCAATTCCGCCGACCGGTGCGGGTGCGTTTTACTGCTCAGATGGTAGAATGCCTCTTTTATCCGGCAGTTATGCTCTGTAACAGAAGGTAACGCCTGATCTATTAAATCAAGCTGGGTGAATTTCAAACTCAGTCAAGTAAGCCCAGTTAACTCAGGCTTTCCACGGTGAACAGATGCCGAAAATCAGTCGAAGTGTTTTGGTGCGTTTCAGCGCCCGCCAGATGTATGATCTGGTCAATGATGTCGAATCCTACAAGGAATTTTTACCTGGCTGTGTGGGCGGTAAAGTTCTGGAGTTTGATGGCAGTACTATGCTGGCTTCTGTGGATGTCAGCAAGGCCGGTATCGCCAAGACATTCACAACTCGCAACCAATTGATCCCGGGTAAACGCATTGAACTGAATTTGGAGAATGGTCCATTCAAATACCTTCGCGGACAGTGGCTGTTTACCGAGCTGACAGAGGATGCCTGCAAAGTTGAGTTTGAATTGGACTTTGAGTTTTCCAGTACCTTGGTTGCCATGGCATTTGGTAAGGTATTTCAGGAGTTGGTTGGCTCTATGGTCAGCGCATTTACAGACAGGGCTAAGGTGATTTATGTCAAATGAAGCTGATAAGTTTGCGGTGGATGTTATTTATGCCACGGCGCAAAAACAAAAGGTCATTTCGGTTAATGTGGCGCCGGGGACCACGTTTATTGATGCTGTCTGTCTCAGTCGTATGGCAGAGTTCTATCCTGAGATCGATCTGGATAAAGTGAAGTTGGGTACTTTCAGTCGGGCGGTCAAACATGACGAAGTGTTGGTGCCCGGCATGCGGGTGGAAATATACCGGTCGTTGATTGCTGATCCCAAAGATGTGCGGCGTAAACGTGCGGAAAAAGCCAAGGATGAGGGGCGGGCCAACAAGATTACCGGTGGTCGTGCCTGAGCCCGGATAAGTATTAAAAAGCCCGCGAAATCGCGGGCTTTTTAATGACATTATTTTTCGTCCTGCAACTGTTGTTGGGACAGCGGCTTTTTCTCTTCGACCAGAGGTTTGGTATCACCGCGTTCCGCTGGCAACAATGGTTCACTGTTAACGGCAGCGCCGCCAGGCAAACTGCTTTGCTCCAGTGGCGTGGTAAACTCAGGACTCAAGTCATAGTCACCATCGACCTTGACCAGTTTGTCATTGTCAAAATGCAGTACCAGTTCTTTGTGAGTGATACTGGCATCCCGGCCACTTTTGAAGTGGTAAACATAATACCAGGTGTTGTCGGCAAAGCTATCGCGCAGCACAGGACGTCCCAGAATGTACTCTGCCTGGGCTTTGGTCATGTTAATACGCAATTTCTCAACCTGCTGAGGTTCCATGTAGTTGCCCTGAGGCACATCCGGCTTATAAACCAGCCAGTCAAATACGCTGCAGGCACTGAGAGACACTGACAACAGGGCAGCGCCGAGCAGGGTGACACTTTGCTTCTTATTAATCATTGTTTTTACTGTTCGATTGAAAATCTGGCCACATCATACCCAAGGGCTGCGCCCAGTGACAAGGTTACTTGGTGACTGCCGATGGAAGCCTGGTTACAGGAAGGTTGATTTTTCCCCAAACCACGGGGATATTGACCGGTGCAATACCAGATAGTTCCACTGGCAAAGTCATTGGCTGAGTATCAGTCAAATCGTGAGTCAGTGGGATTCAGCCGGGAAGCTGTATTACCAACAGGGAGTGAGACGGGAGAATGATATGAATAAATTGAACGAGTTTCTTGAAATACTGGCGATGGACGCGCGATTACTCCGCCGCTTTGAGCATGCGCCATTGGCGACGGTTGAAGACTTTGGGTTAAGTGAATTGGAACAGCAGGCAGTGCTGAGTGCCGATCGCACTGTGCTGAATCAACTGGCCGATGATGAATCGATTTTCAGACATTTCATTCACATCCAGTGGTTTGGCAAGACTCTTGACTTAGAGGCCTGAGCAGGCCTGCACATTGTAATCTCCAGATTATCGACCAGGCGGGGCATTTGCTCCGCTTTTTTGTACCTGCATACTTTGTGTGGGCTCATTTTGCAATCAGTGAAAGCTGCAGTTGTAACCTGTAACCGTGCCCTGCCGGGGCTAATTCAGCGCTGACTGATAAATCATTTTCGCTACTCTCGGGTCAGTGATTAGTATTAAAAATGGTTGAAATGATTGTAAATTGTAAACAAAATGATGCCTTGTAGGTAGTCTGGCAGCAACCTGATGGATGGCTGTCTGAGAGAGGGATTGTGGCTAGAGGTTCATTGGTTTGTGTGGGCACCGGGCTCAAAATGGCGGGCCATATCAGCGTGTTGAGTCGCAGTTATATTGAACACGCAGATCTGGTGTTTACCCTGATGCCGGATGTGCATACTCAGGCCTGGATTGAGCGCGTCAATTCCAGCGTGGTGAATTTGCAGCAGTTTTATGCCCAGGGTGGCGAGATAAAAAGTCGCCGTCAGACCTACCGACAAATGGTTGATGCGATATTGCAGTCAGTCAGAGCCGGAAAGCAGGTTGTTGGTGCTTTCTATGGTCATCCCGGAGTGTTTGCCTGTGTCCCCCACATGGCCATTGCCCAGGCAAAATCCGAGGGGTTTGCGGCTCATATGGAGCCGGGGATCTCTGCTGAGGCCTGTCTCTGGGCGGATTTGGGGATAGATCCCGGAGACTATGGGCATCAGAGTGTTGAGGCCAGTCAATTTATGTTTTTCAACTATCAGCCGGATGTCACTGCATACTTGTTGTTGTGGCAGATAGCGCTGGCCGGGGAGCATACTCTGACCAAATTCAATACGACAGAGGCCAGGCTGCAGATATTGGTTGAGCATATGTTGCAATGGTATCCCGCTGATCACCGTGTGGCGATTTATGAAGCGTCCAACCTGCCAGTGCTGCCCCCGAGAATCGATTGGCTGAAGCTGGAGCAATTGCCCTTCGCAAGATTGACTGCCGCCAGTACATTGCTGGTGCCGCCGTCGAAAACCAAGGAATATAACCTGACATTGCTGCAGAAACTGGGCATTACCCCTGCAGATATGGGATAGGCACATCGATTATAAGCCGGTTAACCATTGAGCCCTGGATACGTGACTGTCAACGTCGCGAGTTCGCCGGCCAGCGTTGCTCGAATGGTCATGGAATAATCTAAGTCTGGAAGAACAATGGAGAGTGAAATATGAGTAAGTTCAATGAGTTTTTCGAAAAGCTGGCCAGTGACGCCGCGTTGATGGAAGCCTATAAACTTGATCCTCAGGGGGTCATGGCGGCTGAAGGTCTGAGTGAGGATGAAATTGCCGCAGTAATGTCCGGGGATGAAGCTAAAATCAAAGAACTGAGTGGCTCAACCGATACCTATGCGGTGTTTATTCATATTCAGTCTCCTTCCAAATAAGAGATAGCTTATGCGCTTGTTGCTGGCGGTGATTTTATTGTCTGTAAGTGTCTGGTCTTTGCCTGTAAGGTCGGCGGACGCGAACTTCCAGCAACAGCTCAATGAGTTACAACAGCTGCTATCAACAGAGCCGCTGAAGGCTAAAGCCATCATCGATGCACTGAATCCAAGTCTCAACGCTTTTACCAGAAATGAACTTACCCGATTTTACACCCTGTCGAGCGTTTTCCTCATTATTTCCGGAGATTACGATAACGCCTATTCGCAGTTGATGAATGCCAAACATTACGCCAGAGACAACGAAGAATACGTAGATATTTACCATTATTTGGCGACGGTAGAAGTATCGAGAAAACACTATGCTGAAAGTCTTCAGTATGCGGGTAAGGTGTTGAGTCTTATCAAAGATATTGGCGACTCCGCGCTGCAGGTTAAAAGTTACAACCGGATTTTCAGTATTTTCTTTCAGCTGGAGGCATATACCGAGGCCCGCGAATATGCGCAGCTTGCCTATAACTTAAATACTGAAAGGGAGCCGGTAAGCCTCTGTACCTCAATGCTTTATATCGGTCTGAGTTACCAGTCACTGAATGACTATGACAACGCCCATCAGTGGTTTGATGAGAGTCTGAGTTTCTGTAAGCAACACAATATTCCTGTCATGGTCGCCATGTCGCAGAAGGCCAAGGCGCTGGCCTATTACCAAACCGGCGATTATCAGGCGTCCCTTAAGTTATTTGAGGCCTCTTCTGCTGGCTACATGGCTTTTTCCTATCAGCTGGAGATCACCCATGTCGACTCCTGGCTGGCGGAGAATTATTTTCAGTTGGGGCAGTTGGACCAAGCACAGCAATATGCCCTCAAGGTCCTGAGTGGTCAGGACTTGCCTGAGTATCTGGATGCCAGAAAACGGGCTGTCAGGGTGATGGCCGATATTTACTACGGCCAGGGGCAATATCAGCAGGCTTACGACTATCAGAAGGATTATCTGGCCTACACCGAAAAGCAGCTGAGCGATACCTTTGCCAAATCCCTTTCTCATCAGATGGCTAAATTTGACAGTGATGAAAAAGAACGTCAGATCAACTTGCTGGAGCAGGAGCGGGGCATCTATGTGGAGCAGCGTCAGGTTGAACATCAGCAACAGGCCAACATTACTCTGATGCTGCTGCTGACCGCAGGCGGGCTGGTGATCAGTGCCCTGGTTATTTTAATTGGATTAAGCCAGCGCAGTCGCTATAAGCGTATGGCACAGCTCGACAGTTTGACCGGCGTAATGAACCGGGGGACCGGACTGACCAAGGCTGAAAATGCCTATATTGCCGTGATGACCCGTAAATCCACTATGGCCCTGATTCTGCTGGACTTGGATAATTTCAAAGAGATTAATGATAAACATGGTCACAGCACAGGTGATTGGGCACTTAAGCGTATGGTGGATGTGGTCAAGTCCAATGTCAGGCGGACGGATATCCTTGTGCGGCTGGGCGGAGAGGAATTCGCAATATTCCTGCCGGACATGTGCATCTCAGATGCCGAAGTCGTAGCAGAGTCTATTCGGATGGCTATCCAGCATATTCAGCCCCAGTATGCTGAGCAACCTTTTGAATTAACAGCAAGCTTTGGGGTTACAGTCTCTGACGAAACAGATCTGAGTCTTGACCCGATCCTCAGCCGCGCTGACATTGCGCTGCTTCAGGCCAAAAACTCAGGGCAAAACCGTGTGGTTGTCTATGGTCAATCCACACTGAAAGAGCAGATTGCCTGAATTTGCCGCATGCCTCTGAGGTCGATACCAAAATCCTGATGCTGAACACATCCAAAAATTGCAGCAGTCCTTTGGGGGAGGGGGCGATTTTTCAGCTGTGATTTACGTTGTTTTTTGCACTTCTGCTTTTCTGTTTTGGTCTTGTACTGATCAGTGGTTATTTATCCCCATTCGGCTGCTTGCTATCCCACATGTCGTATTTATACCAACTTCATTAATAGTTTGATCAATTCAAAGCGTGTCAGGGATGCTGTTCCAAGGCGCATTGAACTCCCACTGAAACAGATCAACTATTAAATGAAATTGGTATTACCTGACATACAGTCAAGGCCGTATGCGGATGGCGGAATAGACTGGCAGGTATTTCAATCACAACGTTCATTCCTCTGACAAGCACAAGCACAAGTACAAAGCCGAGTCTACATTGCATGAGCAGGTTGCTTTGACCTGTTGGACTGAAACAAGGCTGTCGGTGTTGGGTGTCGATATTTGGTTGAACCGGCACTTGGATGGGATGTTATTGCTTGCTGTTACAGTCGCTCCCTGCTGCATGAATTTCCCCGGCGTTAACATGGTGCAGCGTTGCACATTAACGACACGGACGTTGCAAAGGCGCGGTGTAGCTCCGGTTATACAAAAGATTGCGGGCTGACTGCCCCTTTTCGGATACTTCTCCCGCCGATCCAGCTTGTTCAGCTCAAACCTGGATATGGGCGCTGGCTTACCCGAGCAAGGCATCCCATTGCTGCGCAGCATACAACAAGGACGTCAGCCCAATTTCAGCAGGCCCGATACCAGCGCCTGCTTTCAATCCCTGATGTGCACTGGCGAAACACATCCCCGATGAAAGCTTCTGAGCTGAGTTTTGGCAAGAATCCGTTAAGGCTGGAAAGTCTGTCTTGAATCAACGGATATTGAATGCACACATTCAGTGCAATCCCTACCAAGAAATTTGACATTTTTTTGAAAATTTTTGCGTTAAACCAAAAAAAATTCTGCAGGTAGTCGCCTGACAAACTTTTTATGACTCAATCCGTCGCGAGGTTATTGTTTTTCGTTTACGTCAACGTCAAAGTTAAACGAGTGTTTTATTTTCTTTGGTGTTTGATTGACTTTAACTAGCTGTAAATATGTCAGTTTTTTATTTTTCAAATAATCCTGAACTAAACAGTCCATCTAAAGGTGTACAAACTTTAGACGGATATTTAGTGTAAACCTAAGTGTTGGTGATGGTTTTTTATTACGTAATTAAATTACCTTGTAAGTCAGTGGTAAAGTTGTAAGACAAGTTTCTTAAATGATTTTTTTATCAGCGACACTTTGATTTAAAAATTTTGAAAAACAATTGGTTGCAACGGTTTTCTGATCTTGGTATTACCAATTTTTATTCACGAAAAGTTAATACTTATATGCTGTTGGTCAATGTGAGAACTGTTGCCAATACATTCATTTCTGATTAGTTTCTGTGGAAAACAAACAAATGGCAGCTTTTCCCGGAACACCTGTAAACGCGGGAACAGGAAACGGTCAGCAAAGGTGATCTGCTTAAGAGGCATCGGGGGTACATATGACACAGGCAAATATCGCAACTGAACATCAGACCCAGCTCAGCAGTCCGCTGAAGATAGTGGGTCGCCATGTTGAGGGGCAAGAACAGATCTTTACAGAAGGTGCACTGAATCTGCTGCAAAGTTTGTGCGCCACCTTCATGGACGAACTGGATGATTTGTTGCTGCAGCGCAAATCCCGTCAGCAGCAGTTTGACAAGGGCGCGCTGCCAGACTTTTTGTCGGAAACCAAATCAGTGCGTGACGGTGACTGGCAGATCCGTGGTATACCTGCGGATTTGCAGGACCGCAGAGTCGAAATCACAGGGCCTGTCGATCGCAAAATGATTATCAACGCCCTCAACGCCAACGTGAAAGTGTTTATGGCGGACTTTGAAGACTCATTGTCTCCGACCTGGGAGAAAGTCGTTCAGGGCCAACTTAATCTGCGGGACGCCGTACGCGGCGACATCTCTTATACCAATGAGCAAACCGGCAAGCATTATCAGCTGAAGGACAATCCGGCCGTGCTGGTTGCCCGGGTACGTGGCCTGCATTTGAAAGAAAAACACATTGAATTCAATGGCAAACCTATCCCAGGTGGGCTGTGTGACTTCGCTCTCTATTTCTACCACAACTATCACCAGCTGTTGGCAAAAGGCAGTGGTCCCTACTTTTACATTCCCAAACTGGAAAGCCATCTTGAAGCGCGTTGGTGGGCCAGAGTGTTTCGGATGGTCGAAGAGCGATTCTGTCTGGCTCCCGGAACGATCAAATGTACCTGCTTGATCGAGACGCTGCCGGCTGTATTTGAAATGGAAGAGATCCTGTATGAGCTGCGCTCCAACATTGTGGCACTCAACTGTGGCCGCTGGGATTACATCTTCAGCTATATCAAGACACTCAAGCGCCACAAAGATCGCATCCTGCCGGACCGTCAACAGGTCACCATGGACAAGCCATTTCTCAGCGCCTATTCACGCCTGCTGGTGAAAACCTGTCACAAGCGCGGTGCGCTGGCGATGGGGGGAATGGCGGCCTTTATCCCCGCCAAAGACGAGGAAACCAACGCCAGAGTGCTGACCAAGGTGCGCGGTGATAAAGAGCTGGAGGCCCGCAACGGCCATGATGGCACCTGGGTGGCGCACCCTGGGCTGGCTGACACCGCCATGGCGATTTTCAATGAATACATAGGTGAAGGGCATTGTAATCAACTGCACATTACCCGAGATGTCGATGCCCCCATTCTGGCGCAGGAGCTGCTGGCTCCCTGTGACGGCGAGCGCACCGAAGAAGGGATGCGCCTGAATATCCGGATTGCGCTGCAATATATCGAAGCATGGATAAGCGGCAATGGTTGTGTGCCTATCTATGGCCTGATGGAGGATGCGGCAACTGCTGAAATTTCAAGGGCTTCAATCTGGCAATGGATCCAGCACGAGCAGAGTCTGTCCAACGGCAAACTGGTGACTAAGAAGCTGTTCAAAGACATGCTGGTGCAGGAGCTGGCCAATGTCAAAGAAGAGGTAGGTGCGGAAGTCTTCACTCACGGGAAATACACTCAGGCGGCAGTGCTGCTGGAGCAGATTACCACAGCCGATGAGCTGGTGGATTTTCTGACTCTGCCAGGCTACCGGATGTTAACGGAATAACTCACGAATTGGTGCCAGCCTGCAGGGCAACGTCCCCTGGCTGGTGCAGCAGACATAAATGAGCTGCCTGGGCAGCGCAAAAAATTTAAAGGAAGGAGTAACACCATGAGCAAGGCGACCGAAATGATGACCAGACAACAACAAATCGATGCACTGAAAAAGGATTGGGCCGAGAATCCGCGTTGGAACGGCGTGCGCCGTCCATACACGGCGGAAGAAGTGGTGCAGCTCAGAGGTTCTTTTGTACCGGATAATACTATTGCCAAACGTGGTGCGGCTAAGTTGTGGGAACTGGTGAATGGCGGTGCCAAGAAGGGCTATGTCAACTCACTGGGCGCGCTGACCGGTGGTCAGGCGGTGCAGCAGGCCAAAGCCGGTATTGAGGCTATCTATCTGTCCGGTTGGCAGGTCGCTGCCGATGCCAACCTGGCTGGCACCATGTATCCGGATCAGTCGCTGTATCCGGCAAACTCCGTGCCTGCGGTGGTATCCCGAATCAACAATTCATTCCGCCGCGCCGACCAGATCCAGTGGGGCAACGGCGTCAATACTGACGATGAGCAGTTCATTGACTACTTCCTGCCGATTGTTGCTGATGCTGAAGCCGGGTTTGGCGGGGTACTTAATGCCTATGAGCTGATGAAGGCCATGATTGATGCCGGCGCTGCGGGGGTTCACTTTGAAGACCAATTGGCCTCAGTGAAGAAGTGTGGTCATATGGGCGGCAAGGTACTTGTGCCCACTCAGGAAGCGGTACAGAAACTGGTTGCTGCACGTCTGGCCGCCGATGTGAGTGGCGTCGAGACGCTGGTGATCGCCCGAACCGATGCCAATGCGGCAGATTTGCTGACGTCAGACTGTGACCCATACGACCGTGACTTCCTGACCGGAGAGCGCACCAGCGAAGGTTTTTACCGGGTGAATGCCGGGTTGGATCAAGCCATTGCCCGTGGTCTGGCTTATGCGCCTTATGCGGATCTTATCTGGTGTGAAACGGCCAAGCCGGATCTGGAAGAAGCCCGTCGCTTTGCCGAAGCCATTCATGCTCAGTATCCGGATCAGTTGCTGGCATACAACTGCTCACCGTCGTTCAACTGGAAGAAGAATCTGGATGACGCCACCATCGCCAGATTCCAGCAAGAACTGTCAGACATGGGCTACAAGTACCAGTTCATTACTCTGGCCGGTATCCACAATATGTGGTTCAACATGTTTGACCTGGCATACGACTATGCCCGTGGTGAAGGCATGAAGCATTATGTTGAGAAGGTTCAGGAAGCTGAATTTGCTGCGGCCAACAAGGGTTACACCTTCGTTGCGCACCAGCAGGAAGTGGGTACCGGTTACTTTGATAAGGTGACCAATGTAATTCAGGGGGGGCAGTCTTCAGTGACCGCGCTGACTGGCTCCACTGAAGAGGAACAGTTCTAAATCAACAGGATATTCCCGGGTCAGTGTTATCGCCCGGGAGAGCTCCCAGGCGGAGTTCAATCAGAATTTGTGTTCCCAGGGCGAAAGCCGTGGTCGGGATACAAATGTCAGGCACGCCCCTACTCGTGCCTGACGTGTCAAAGGTTCGCCTTTGATATCGCTGCGGTCTCGTTTGACGGCAGCACAGGACAGCCGGACAACTCCCCGTCCGGTTTCCCTTCCAGTGATTGTATTGCTTGTGTTTTTGGCGGCCTGATGGCCGCCTTTTTTTACCTATACTTAGGATATCTGCCACAGCAACATGGGGTGATGCTTGTCATTGGTCAAGTCCGAAAATAAAGGGTTGGGATATTGGGTTCACAGGATCAGTGATGAGGAGATGCCGGCGCTCAGTTCCATGGTCAAGAGTCTGGAATCACTCAGCGAAGATGATGTATCGTCGTTGTCCAAGCTCGGTCGCAGTATCATGCACGACAACGCGCTGACCAGTCGCATTTTGCGGGTGGCCAACAGCGTTATCTACAACAAGGGACGTCATCCTATCACTACCGTCAGTCGGGCTGCCGTGGTTCTGGGATTCGATGCGTTGCGCAATATCTGTCTGACAGCACGTCTTATCGGCAGTTTACTGGAATCCAGAGAGCTTTCCCCGCTGGTTCACGCCCGGCTCATCGCCAGGATGTCCGGCTCATTCCGCGCGGCAATGCTGGCGAGAATGATGCAACCTTACAGAGACGAACAGAGTCAGGAAGAGGTCTTTATCGCCGCTTTACTGTATCACCTTGGTGAGTGCGCATTTTTAAGCGCCGGTGCCGGTGAGGCAGACATTCTGGTGCAGCTACTGGCGCCTTTGGATGATGACGAATCCCAAAGCGTGATTAAACGTCGTCTGGGGATCAGTTTCAGCCAACTGACTCAGGGACTGGCCGGTCATTGGGGATTGGGGGAGCTGTTGACCAAATCACTGGATCATCCAGAGCAACGAACCGGTGAAGTGCGCTGTGTCTATCTTGCCAATCAGATAAGTGATGCTATGTCGCAGGATGATGCTGTCAGGCTGGAAGAACTGATGACCAAAGCCGCTCAAATGCTGGATATGCCAGAGCGGGAGTTTCGCGCCAAAGTGCAGCGTTGTACTCACGCCACGATGAAACTGGCAGAGGCATATGGTGCTGCTGGTATGGCTGAGTATCTGCGCGTTGATGCGCAAAAGTCTGTGGGTGTAACCTCCGAATCTCAGACTCAGGCGGCGTCATCCGGTGATGATGCCACACAGTTAATGCAATTGCGCAAATTGAGTATGCTGGCTGAAACCGGTGGTGACTTCAATGAGGTGATAATGACTACGCTGACCGGGTTGAAAGATGGTGTTGGCCTGGACCATTGTGGCGTTTTTCTGCTCAGTCGGGACCGCACCCAACTGCTGGCGAGGATAATGCTGGGATTGACGCCGGGGCAGCAGCAAAGTCTGGCGCAGTTACCTCTGAATGAAGATGCTGCGATGGTGTCGCTGATACGTGAGCAGCAACCACTGAAATGGACCGGCATCATCCCCGAACCTTTTGCGCCACTGGCCGTCGGTGGACTGCTGGTTTCGCCTTTGGTCGTCGAGGGTAAAGTCATCGGGATGTTTTATGGCGCAGCATCAGGCCTGCGCCCGGGGATCTGTGATGAACAATATGCTGCATTTTTGCACTTTACCCGCCAGGCCAATATCTGTTTCTCCTTGCCGCGTCGGCGTCAGTCCATCACCAGGTAAGGGGATCGAGCCGGTAAAAATGGCTCAGCTCGCGGTACAAGAGTGGGTGCTGTTCGTTGAAGGCCTGAGGTTGCTCAAAAAACACTTCGGTGATCACCGCAAAAAACTCCGCCGGGTTGGTAGCCCCATAGTAGCTGAATAATGAGGGCAACTCCTGCTGGGCACAGTATTGCAGTTGTGCAAACTCCCGGTTCATGATTTCTGACCAACTGGCATAATCGGCCTGAGTTGCCAGCGGTGGTGCCCCATTGGCGCGTCCGTCCTCCTGATCCAGCTGATGGGCAAACTCATGCATAACCACATTGGATCCATCATGGGGATCCGCGGCACCGGCCAGGGCATCGTGCCAGCTGAGAATGACCTGCCCCTCATCCCAGGATTCACCCAGCAACACCGCACGATGCTGAAAACTCAGACCAATTTCGTTCCGCTGTTCCTTGTCGACGATAAATGCCGCCGGATAGACCAGTATTTGTCTGAGTTTGGGAAAGTAGTCTGTGTCCCGGTTGAGCAGCAACACACACGCCTGCGCTGCAATAGTGACTCGGATGTCATCATTAATTTCCAAACCATCACAGCCGACAAACTGCTTTTCAGCGAGGAAGATTTTGATGTGGTCTTTCAGCTGTAACTGCAGATCTGCCGGCAAGCTCCTGAACATCGGCAGACGTTGCCTGATGATGTCACGCCAGGATTTGGGAAAGGGCATGCGGCGAACTTTTTCACGTTTTTTACGAATGCGCAGTGGCGCCGATGCCAACCACAGAATTGCGGTCAGGCCAATGAGAGACACCAGCAGAATGGCCAGCATAACAGTACCGGTTAGTGAGTGATGTTAAAGAGATGGGGGCAAATGCGATGAAAATCAAGAAAAGGGGCCGGCAAGACCCCGGGGAAAACAGAATCACTTAATTCAGAAGTCTGTTTAGCCCCTTGCGGGAGAGGGCGGATCTGCCGGCATAATTCGGAATGACAGTTATTGTAGTTATTCAGTCAGGCTTGCGGCCTCTATCTGTTCGCGCAGCTCCCGCGTCTGCAGATAGTGTTCATGGATCAAGATTCTCACCAATCTTGATTTGGCAATATGGCCATCCCCAGTCATCTCTGCCAATTGCTCGATGCAGGTTTCACTGAGAGTGAACGTGGCATTGCGAAATTTTCGGCTCCTGTGTTTACCGTTGTCATTGGCGGCCGGTTTGCCGGCGTGGCGTTGCAAACCCATGGCATAGAGGGTCGCGCCATCGATAAACTCTTCCAGACTCAGTCGCGCTTGTGACGACTTAGCTGGCAAAGCGTTTTTCTTGAGATCTGCCAACCCCATGTTGACCTCCTGCTGCCAGTTTATCCCGGGACAGTTGTTGCTTCATTTCGGCGGCGCTGCTCACCTCAAAGGCTTCACAGGCGATGGCGCGAATTTCCGCGGCGGCCTTGCCTTGCGGTTCTATCTCCATTACTGACATGCCGGATTCTTCACTGTCGTCGTAGACATTTCTGGCGTAGGTGATGGCATCCAGTACATTGATGTCATAGGTGCGGCAGACGTCCTTGGCTTCAAGAATTCGATTTGCCTGATTGGGCAGGTTAGGGCACTGCGTGATAATGAACGACGCCTTCATTTTGGGGTTGATCATCATGCAGGTCGCGATGACATCATCCATGTGGCTGACGGTTTTCAAATCTCTGCGCTTGGGACGAAGAGGCATCAGTACATGGGAGGCCACTGACATGGTGGCTCTGAGCGCCAGGTTGTCCTGGCCACCGCAGTCCACGATCACACAGTCATAATGTTGCTCAAGACTGAGCAGATCATTACGGATCTTGCCATACAGCTGTACGCAGTTGATCCCCGGCAATGCCTCATTGTTATTACGGGCCTGGATCCAGTCTGAGGTGGTGCGCTGTGGATCACAGTCAACCATAATCACTGATGCGCCGACCTCTTTGACCATGAATACCGCGATGTTTTGTGCCAGGCAGCTTTTGCCGCTGCCACCTTTTTCACCGCCAACCAAGATAATCATAATTAGTGTCCTCTCCCAACACTGCCGGCCTGGCGGAATACCTGGCCGAACTCAATCCTTGCATTGACTCTAGATGGCCTTTATTGAGCATTCAACTGTCTGATTTATGGCGTTTTCAATACTTTGACAACGCGGCAGATTATTGGCGATATAGTGTCACCGCCAGCACTTTGACAAATTGTTTACATGTCGAGGTGGGGGCTATTTTGTGGCTTAAAAACAGCAGGATAGTGTGCGATTGAAAATTGACATATGGTTGTTGTCAGTGCAGAACGCACAAAGTCAGACCGGCGGAGTAACGGTTTTAATGTGTTTTTGTGGGTAAATATCCACCATCTTATTTCATTTTATTCTAATTGATTTGGGAACGTCGTCGTCGGCACATTCGCGCCGGCAGGATGGACTTGTGTTCCCGGCGATCGGCGGTCACAATGCCGACCATTAGCGGTTGGCGACAAAAAGAGAACCCCCTTGGAGCAGATAAAAGCGGCAATAAATCAAACCATGCCTTTTGGCAAGTATCGGGGGCGTAAGCTGCTGATGTTGCCTGAGCCTTATCTGGTGTGGTTTCACGGCCAGGGTTTTCCTGAGGGAAAGTTGGGACAGCAATTGGCGCTGGTGTATGAAATCAAGCTCAATGGGTTGGAGAGCACTTTTATGCCGTTGCTGGACGACGGATTGACAAAATTGCAATCCAGGTAGCGGAATTGTGGGTGGTGACATGGTTAAATGCTGCTAAATTAGCAACTTCACAGGAATATCAATGAAAAAGTTCGGATTGAAATTGGTGGCTTCTGCGGCCCTGGCATTGTCGGCATCTCTGGCATGGGCTCAGGGTGGCATTCATCAGGGGACTGTGCTGGATACCATGAACAGTGGCGGCTATACCTATGTTCAAATCCAGGAAGGTGATAAGCAACTGTGGGCCGCCGGTCCTCAGGTTGAGTTGCAAAAGGGTGATAAGGTCAGCGTTATCAGTGCCGGTTGGATGAAAGATTTCCACAGCAAAACACTGAATCGAACCTTTGCCGACCTGCTGTTCGTCAGCAAGATCACCAAAGACTAAGATCCAACCCAGGATCCCATGCCCCGGCATCGCCGGGGTTTACCTTTTATCTACTTGTCGCCACAGTATCGATATGCATAACCAACTCAATATCGCGCCTGTGCTGCACAGGTTTCAAATCCAACCCTTTGACAGGGCTTATGCCGGTCAGATCAGTACGCTGTTTCATCGCGCGGTTCATGCTATCGACGGCCGACACTATTCTGCGGCGCAGTTGAATGCCTGGTCCAGTCAGCCCAGATCGGCCAAGTACTGGGAATTGCGCCTGACCCGCACCCAGGCCTGGATGATGCTGGATTTTAATCCGCCAAAGCCTCTGGCCACTCCCTTCTGCTGTGGTTTTATCAACCTCGAAACGGAATATTTTCAGCGCGGCTATATCGACAGTCTGTATGTTCATCCGGAATATCAGGGGCGGGGAGTTGCCCGGCAATTGTTCCATCAGGTAAAGCTATGGGCACAATCCCGGGAGTATCCAGAGCTGTTGGTTGATGCCTCCTATTATTCCCGGCCGTTGTTTGAGCAGGAAGGGTTTGAGTTGCTGTTTAAGTCCTATCAACCCAAGTCAGGACAGATGCTGCCGGGCTTTCATATGCGCTTACCTTTATCCCGCTGATGTTCCTTTCTTTAGAATAATTCATCCTTAATTCAATAATTTTATTCTCAATCTGTGAAAGTAGACTGGTTGTATTCATCAGCGCCGGAGCACCGGCAGTCTATTCTCAGAGGAATAAATGAAACGACCATTACTCAATACTCTCCTGCAAGCCGACAGCTCGCTGGCACCTCTGGCATTACGCATTCCGGCTGGCGTTATCTTTACCGCTCACGGGGCGCAGAAACTGTTTGGTATGTTTGGCGGATATGGACTCAGCGCAACAGGGCAGTGGATGGAGTCCATTGGTTTGGCGCCGGGCTTATTGATGGCATTGCTGGCGGGGGGCGCAGAATTTTTGGGTGGTCTGTTGATTTTGATGGGGTTGCTGACCCGTCCTGCAGCGCTGGTGCTGGCTTTTACCATGCTGGTGGCCATAGTGTCAGTGCATCTGGGGAATGGCTTGTTTATGAGCAACAACGGTTATGAGTTTGGTCTGGTATTGCTGGCTGTGTCCTTATCGTTGCTGCTTTCCGGCTGCGGACGTTTTGGTCTGGACAGATACTGGCTGACCAGATTATCCGGCGACTCAGGCCTGCCGGCATTGAAAGCCTAGGAGCGGCACACCGATAAAAAAGCCGGCACTATGCCGGCTTTGGTTATTCCAGCGTCAAATGGCTGGTGTAATGCACATTGGGACCCACAGGATCGGCCCACACATCGCCGGAGCTGATATACTCCATAAATGCACCGGGAAGTGTCAGTGAGCCCATTATCTGCCGCCATTCGCTGTTCAGCAGAGGACCATATCCCTCTTTGCCTGAGGTGGTGTATTGACTCGAAACTCCGGTATAAAGCTGGCCGGGCTCGAGAATGCGCCAGGCTTTTTGCTGCATCACCTCCAGTGACACAATACGTTGCCCGGCCGGGCGTCGCCCGTCGTATTCATATCTCAGACCATAGGTATAGGGGAAACTGCCGGTGCCTGTGCCCTGTATGCCGTTGTTGGTGGCCGCATTGATGGCGGATTCAATTGCTTCATAGAGGAACCTGCCACGGATTTGATAAGCGACCAGCGGGATTTCGAAGGGCAGGACTTTGCCAAGCACATCGGCAACAGTCAACTGCCCGTGAGCAAGCGAGTCCCTGACGCCGCCGGCATTGTGCAGGGCAAAGTCAATGCGCTTATCCTGCAGTTTGGCCCGGCTGTACATGGCTCGGCTGACCCAGGGGGCCAGCTCACTGCCATGGGGCAGGCGTTTGCTTGGCAGACGGGTGTGCTGCATATCTCTTGGAACCAGTGCCACAATTTGCCGCTCGAGTTCATCGATCCTCGGGCGATAGCGGTCAGCCAGCAACTTCGCGACTTCATCATCGTCCGACACATATCTGATCGCTTCATTGGCGGCCAGTTGTGCAGCGACGGCCCCATATTGTTTGGCGGCAAGAGGGCGGCCCTCGCTGTCCTGCAGGCGGTCATCCAGCATAAACAGATTCTCGCCATTCAGAGTGATAACTTCTCCTGACGGCGCAAATTCGATATCCGCCAGACCAAGGGTCTCAGCGTATTTTCCGGCATGAACAATTGGAGTGTTGTTGACCCGCTCGCCATAGGACAGGGCGGGTTGTCCCAGTGCCTGGCTGCTGCCCTGCAGCGTATGACTGTGGCCACCTACGATAAGACTGATGCCATCAACCGCTTCAGCCAGTTTGCGATCGCCATCCAGCCCCAGGTGGCTCAATACCAGAATATGTCTGATCCCCTGATCGTGCAGCCAGGCGATGGTGCGGCGTGTGACCGCTATGGCGCTGTGAAACTCTGTGCCGGGATCCGGGTGCGCGATGTCGCGCATCTGATCCAGCGTAATGCCAAAGATGGCCAGTTGCCGATCAGCCAAAGGTTTAAGCAGCACTCGGGCGGTTTGGTTTTGCCGATCATAATCCAGCAAACCAGGATGGTCTTTAAGCGCAAAAGTGGACTCAGCTTCACTGGCTAAATCCATATTGCCGGCCATCAGCGGGAAGGTGATGGCATCGAGAAAGCGTCTGACCGGCGCATTGCCGCCATCGATCTCATGGTTGCCCAGCACCATGGCATCCGGCTTAAGCCGGTTGAGCATATCGGCATTGGCGGCGCCCTGGAATTCGCGGAAGTACAGCGTTCCCTGAAAGCTGTCGCCGCCATGCAGGAATAAAAAGTCCCGGTTAGACTGTCTGGCCTGTTGCCGGGCCTGCAACAGCAGGGTTTGAATGCGCGCATAGCCGCCGCTGAAAGCATGTATAGCAAGCAGCTCCTGCTCTATTGGCAGGGTAAAGCGGACCCGACTTGGCTCGAAGTGGGAATGGGTGTCGTTGATGTGAGCCAGTTTCAGTAACAATCTTGGGGTCATCTTGGGGTAACAGGTCTTTTCTCTCAGGCCGCAAATTGTAACACTGCAGCCGCGATAGGAAAGGAGCACAGTCGCATTAACCAGGCTCAATACCCCACGTACAACAAAAAAGGAGCCGAAGCTCCTTTTAAAAATGATTATCTCAATACGAAGGTATTTATGTGGATCAGTCACTGACTGGTTCGAAATCGCCATCGTCAGACAGGCGGATACCTTTGTGTTTCATGCGACGCTTCCACAGTTTGCGGGCAAGCTGCTGCATATCTGTGGCGGGGTCATTGAGATCCACAATCTCCAGGCCCAGCATCGACTCGATAATATCTTCCTGAGTCACAATACCCTGGCTGGAGCCATACTCATCAACCACCATGGCGATTTGCGTGTTGCGCTTAATCATCAGCTCAAACAGTGGCAGGATCTTGGCCGTTTCGGGGACCGCCAGCAGGCTTTTCTTCAGCGGATTCAATGTGGCATCCGGTGTATCCCGTTCGGCCAGCAGAATGTCGGTACGGTTTACATAACCGATAATGTCATCATGATCTTTGGCGTATACCGGAATACGGGTAAACGGTTTGTTCATGTGCTTTTCAACGAACTCATGCTGCGTCAGTGACACAGGCAGGGAGAACATGACGGTACGGGGAGTCATAATGGCAGTTACCGGCATGTCCCGCACGGTCAGCATTTGGGTCAGGATTTTGGACTCCTGGGCATCCAGTTCTCCGGATTCATGGCCAATACGGGCCATGGCACTCATTTCCTGACGGATATACTGGCCTTCATCGCCTTTACCCATCAATTTAGTGACCTGTTGTGACATCCAGATCAGCGGCAGCGTAATTCGTTCCATCCAGTACAGTGCATGGGTAACCATGGGCGCCAGCGCGCGCCAGTAGTTGGCTCCTATGGTTTTCGGAATAATTTCCGAAAAGAACAGGATGATAAAGGTCAATACCCCTGAGAATACACCCAGCATGTCGTCGCCGAATACCTTGGCGGCCTGGGCTCCTGCTACCGCTGCACCGACTGTGTGGGCAATGGTGTTCAGGGTCAGAATTGACACCAGTGGCGATTCAACATTTTCTTTTTGTTTGGCCAGGCGGGCTGCTGCCCCCGGATTGGATTGCTCAAGGTTGGCAATATAACTGGGTGTGACTGACAGCAACACGGCTTCAAACACACTGCACAGAAAGGAAACACTGACAGCGACAAGGATAATAAGAATGAGGGTTAACATAGGGGGTGGAATTACAACTCCGAGGTAAAGGCCAACATTGACCCGGGCGCGATTTTAACACACTCTTTGCCCATAACAGACATTTATCTGTGCGGCGAATCACATTTGACTCACGTTCCTATGCTGCCATCGCAGCATTTTCGCCGATGAAACACCGGATAAAGACACCGGTCGTGCGTGTTTGCGTGCTGGCTAATTTTCATGTGTCTCTGTATAATTCGGCGCCCTGTTTGCGGGTTTTCGGTTTTTTTGAGGTTAGCCAAAATGAGTGAAAAGAAGATCAATTTATTGGATCTGGATCGTGAGGCGATGCGCCAGATGCTGGTGGATATCGGTGAGAAGCCGTTTCGTGCCGATCAGCTGATGAAATGGATCTATCATTTTGGTGTCAGCAATTTTGACGAAATGACCAACATCAACAAGGCGATGCGCGCCAAGTTGAGCGCCCGTTGTGAAATTGTCGCACCGGAAATCTCCACTTTCCAGAAGTCCAGTGATGGCACCATCAAGTTTGCCATCAACGTGGGTAATGGTCAGGAAGTGGAAACTGTTTATATTCCTGAAGACGATCGTGCCACTTTGTGCGTGTCCTCTCAGGTCGGCTGCGCGCTGGAATGTTCATTCTGCTCCACTGCGCAGCAGGGCTTTAACCGCAACCTCACTGTTTCAGAAATCGTTGGTCAGATTTGGCGTGTTTCTCAATTCCTCGGCTTTGCCAAGGATACCGGCGAGCGGCCTGTGACCAATGTGGTGATGATGGGGATGGGTGAACCATTGCTGAACCTGTCCAATGTTATTCCGGCTATCCGCATCATGCTCGATGACTTTGGCTTCGGTCTGTCCAAGCGCCGGGTCACAGTGTCAACTTCCGGTGTGGTACCGGCACTGCCGAAACTGGCCGATGAGCTGGACGTGGCACTGGCTGTCAGCATTCACGCCCCCAATGATGAGTTGCGTGATGAACTGGTGCCTATCAACAAGAAATATCCACTCAAGGAGTTTCTGGCTGCCATTCGTGACTACATTGGCCGCAGTAACGCCAACCGCGGTCGGGTCACGCTGGAGTATGTGATGCTGGATCACATCAATGACTCCACCGATCAGGCCCATGAACTGGCCAAGTTGATGAAAGACACGCCCTGTAAGGTGAACCTGATCCCGTTTAATCCTTACCCGGGCTCACCCTATGGCCGTTCGTCCAACTCACGTATTGACCGTTTCTCTAAAGTGCTGATGGAATACGGTCTGACTGTGATTGTTCGCAAGACCCGTGGCGATGATATTGATGCCGCCTGTGGTCAGTTGGCGGGCGATGTGCGTGATCGCACCAAGCGGGTAGCAAAAAAACGTATGCAAGATCAACAAATTTCAGTCAAAATGGCTTGATAATTAGCAGCATAGATTTACTCTGGTCAAGCGGGTGCTATCACGGTCAAATCGGTTGCCAAGGCAACCGAATAAAGGCACAAACCAATAACAGGTAAATACCATGAAGCAGGGATTGCCCGGTATGCTGTGTGTGGCCTTGCTGTCAGGTCTGACAGTCGGCTGCGTCACCGAGCGTACTTACAGTGGGACCGATATTCCGGTTCAGGAACGCAAATTTGATAAAGTCGCTGCTGCCCGCGAACGTGTTCAGTTGGGGTTGACCTACCTGCGCCGGGGGGACAGTGAGCAGGCCAAGTATAATCTCGACAAAGCGCTTTCCCATGCTCCTGAGCTGGAAGATGCTCATGTAGCGATGGCGTATTACTATCAGACGGTCGGTGATGTGCGCCGGGCTGAAGAGGCATACCGGGGGGCGACCAGAGTGCGCAACCCGTCGGGCGATGCACTGAATAACTTCGGGGTGTTTCTGTGTCAGCAGGAAGAATATGCTGAATCAGAAAAAATGTTTCTGAAGGCGATCGACACCCCGGAATATACCCGTACCGGCTCCAGTTATGAGAATCTGGGAATTTGTAGCCGTAAAGCGGGTCAAATCGAAAAGGCAAGACAGTATTTCGAGGCGGCGCTGAAATATGAGCCCCGGCGAGCCACTACCATGCTGGAGTTGGCCATGTTGGCGATTGAGCAGCAGGACTTTGCCGATGCGCGTCAACAATTGGCGCGTTATCACAGAGTGGTTCCCGAAACGGCCGAGAGTTTGGCGCTGGGAATAAAAATTGAGCAGGGTCTGAATGATCCGGATGCAGTGAAACAGTATGGCATTAATCTGCTGGCCAAGTTTCCTGCCTCGGAGCAGGCCAGGCAATATCGGGCAAGTTTGAATAGATGACAGACAAGCAACAAGACTTAATTACGGAAGATACAGTCGAGCAAGAATCCAGGGACATTACTGCCACAGTGGGTGGCATACTCCAGGCTGCCCGTGAAGCGAAAGGGCTGACCATAGACGACATTGCCGGACGGTTGCATTTACGTCCCTCTTTGGTCCGGGATATCGAGGCCGATAAGTTTGATGGCATTTCATCTGCCACCTATGCCCGTGGATATGTACGCAACTATGCCCGTATCGTGGGGGCGGATGTATCGGAAGTGATGGCTTGTCTGGCACAGCAGGTCCCGAGCGAAGCGGAACCTGCCATGCAAAGTTTTTCCCGCAAAACCACCCATCAGGCCCGTGATAGTCGTCTGATGATGGTGACCTGGCTTATCGCCATTGTACTGGCGGCATTGTTGGTGCTTTGGTGGGTACAGAAATCCACTATGAGTACCGGTATCGACCTGTCCCGGCCCAGTGCCGAGGAAGTGGCTGCGGCTGTTGAATTGGGAGCGACTGCGGCCGGTGAACCCGTGGTGGATACGGCTGCTTTGGCTGACGCGCCGGCCGACATGCCCGCTGACGTGATGGTAGAAGAAACTGCCGTCCCTGCTGCTATTGAGCCCACGACTGACGCATCAAGCTCCAATCCCCCTTTATCTGCTGACAAACAACCTGCTGAACCCTCTGAGACTGCCACTGCTTCAACTGCCGATGCCGCAGACGCCAGCCTCAAGTTGTCCCTGAGCGGCGACTGCTGGATGAAGGTGACTGACGCGACCGGTAAAGTGCTTATCAACGGTGTGAAAGAAGCCGGCCGCAGCATCACTGTCAACGGCACTGCGCCATTCAATCTGGTTGTTGGTGCGCCGCAGGTTGTCACGCTGCAATATAATGGTGAAAATGTCAGTCTGGCGGATTATCCTGCCGGTAAAGTCGCGCGCTTCAGCTTGCCGCTGGAGTAATGCGCCGCGACAATGACTGTCCTTAGCAGAGCCCGTTTCAAGCCTTAATCAGAGCTGAGCCAAGATGTACAACGAATCTCCTATCAAACGCCGTCCTTCTTCCCGCATTTATGTGGGCAATGTGCCTATTGGTGATGGTGCGCCCATTGCTGTGCAATCCATGACTAATACCCGCACCACCGACGTGGATGCCACGGTGGCACAAATTCGCGCGCTGGAAAATGTGGGCGCGGATATTGTGCGGGTGTCAGTACCCACCATGGAAGCGGCAGAAGCCTTTAAGCTCATCAAACAACAGGCCAAAGTGCCTTTGGTCGCCGATATCCATTTCGATTACCGGATCGCGCTGAAAGTCGCCGAATACGGTGCTGATTGTCTGCGCATCAATCCAGGTAATATCGGTAATGAAGAGCGCATCCGCAGCGTGGTGGAATGTGCCCGTGACCGCAACATCCCCATCCGTATCGGGGTCAATGGCGGCTCGCTGGAAAAAGATTTGATGGATAAGTACAAGGAGCCGACACCACAGGCGCTGCTGGAATCTGCCATGCGTCACGTGGATATTCTGGATCGGCTCAACTTTGATCAGTTCAAGGTGAGTGTGAAGGCCTCCGATGTGTTTCTGGCGGTGGAATCTTACCGACTGCTCGCCAAACAGATTATTCAGCCGCTGCACCTGGGCATTACTGAAGCTGGTGGTGCACGCTCCGGCGCGGTTAAATCCGCTGTCGGCCTGGGTATGTTGCTGGCCGAAGGCATTGGCGACACCCTGCGGATTTCGCTGGCGGCCGATCCGGTGGAAGAGATTAAAGTGGGCTTCGATATCCTCAAGTCTCTGCGTATCCGCTCCCGTGGTATCAATTTCATTGCCTGTCCATCCTGCTCCCGTCAGGAGTTCGACGTGATTGGCACGGTCAATGAGCTGGAGCGCCGTCTGGAAGACATCGTCACCCCTATGGATGTGTCTATTATCGGCTGTGTGGTCAATGGCCCAGGCGAGGCACTGGTGTCAGATCTGGGGCTCACCGGCGGCAACCGCAAGAGTGGCTTCTATATTGATGGCGAGCGTCAGAAAGAGCGTATGGATAACGACAATCTGGTCGAGCTGCTGGAAGCCAAGATCCGGGCTCAGGCGGCGATCGTTGCCGGTCGCATTCCGGTGGAAGTGAAGTCTTAATTGCGTGTTTTGAGCCGGGGTGATTCTCCGGCTTTTTATCCCCGCTGCACAAGGATTGCACGGGTTTTACGTTTAGTATGGAAACGCCTATAATACCGGGCGTTTTTTCTTATTTACCGAACAATCGAGTCGATACAGTGGCAAAACAGATCCAAGCGATTCGCGGAATGAATGACATTCTGCCAACCCAAAGTCCCGTCTGGCAAAAAGTGGAAGCGGTCATCCGCAGCGCCGTAAGTTCTTATGGCTACAGTGAAATCCGCACGCCTATCGTGGAAAGTACTGATCTTTTCAAACGTTCCATTGGCGATGTGACTGATATTGTTGAAAAAGAAATGTACACCTTTGAGGATCGCAATGGCGACAGTCTGAGCCTGCGGCCGGAAGGCACCGCGTCTACTGTACGTGCCGGTAACGAGCACGGCTTGCTGTATAACCAGGAGCAACGTTTGTGGTACATAGGTCCTATGTTCCGCCACGAGCGCCCACAGAAAGGCCGTTATCGCCAGTTCCACCAGTTCGGTGTGGAAGTTTATGGTATCGGCAGTGCCGATGCGGATGCCGAAGTGCTGATGCTGTCCAACCGTCTGTGGCATGCACTGGGACTGACTGAGCACGTCACCCTGGAGCTTAACACTCTGGGCGACAACCATGAGCGTGCAGAATATCGTGATGCGCTGGTGGCTTTCCTTGAGCAGCACAAAGACAAGCTGGATGAAGATTCACAGCGTCGCATGTACACCAACCCATTGCGGGTACTGGACAGCAAAGATCCGCAGGTGCAGGCGATTCTGACTGATGCGCCTGAGCTGATGAGCTTCCTGGGCGAAGAGTCAAAAAATCATTTTAATCAAGTATGTGAACTATTGGCGGCGGCTGGTATCCAATACCGTATCAACCCGCGTTTGGTTCGCGGTCTGGACTATTACAACCGCACCGTATTCGAGTGGGTGACCAACAGTTTGGGCGCCCAGGGTACGGTACTGGCCGGTGGTCGTTACGATGGTCTGGTCGGCCAGCTGGGTGGTAAAGACACCCCGGCAGTCGGCTTTGCCATGGGCATTGAGCGCATTGTATTGCTGCTGGAAACGCTGGAGCTGACCGCTGATGTGGCCGGTGCCGTGGATGTGTATGTCACTGCCATGGGTGATGATTGCCGCATTGAAGCCATTAAAATCGCGGAGGAGTTGCGCAACGCAGTGCCAGGCCTTAAGGTGATGAGCCACTGTGGTGGCGGTAACTTCAAGAAGCAGATGAAGCGCGCCGACAAGAGCGGTGCAACCGTGGCGCTGATTATTGGTGAAAACGAGCTGGCAACCAATCAGATTGCCGTGAAGCCGCTGCGCAACAATGACGAACAACAACTGGTTAGCCGGGAAGCGCTGGCAACCGTATTGGCTGAATTGATCTAAGAACTGATCGTAAAAAGGGGACGTGCGAGTGGAAATCTATAGCACAGAAGAACAACAAGTTGATGCTATCAAACAGTTCTGGAAGGATTACGGCTTATCCATTGGGATAGGTGCGCTGGTAGGTTTGGGCGGCCTGTATGGCTGGAATACTTACTCAGCGAAAAAAGTAGAAGGTGCCGAGTCTGCGTCGGTGGCATTTCAGCAGATCCGCACTGAAAATGCCGATGCCGCCACACTGGCCGGGCAGATTGCCAATTTTGATAAAACTCACGATCAGAAAGGCTATCAGGCGCTGCTGGACTTGATGCTGGCCAAGCAATCAGTGGAAGCCGGTGAGCTGGATAAAGCTGCCGATGCCCTCAAGCAGGTGATTGCCGCCAAGCCGGGCAGTGGCCTGGGTGAAATCGCCACCTTGCGTCTGGCGCGTATTCAGGCTCAGCAAGGCCAGGTGGGCACTGCACTGGCGACCCTGGATAGCGTGACTGATGCGGCGTTTGCAGCACAGCGCGATGAACTTAAAGGGGATTTCCTGGTGCGTCAGGGCGATGCCGATAAGGCGCGCAGCGCCTATCTGGCGGCCAAAGATGCATTGCTGGCAGAAGGTCAGATGGAAAGTCCTGCACTGCAGATGAAGATAGACAATCTGAACAAGGCATAAGGAACAGCCAATGAAGTCCTGGTGTAAATCCCTGCTGGCGGCGAGCCTGAGCATGGCGCTGCTGTCAGCCTGTTCTTCGTCTGACAGCATCGAAGAACCCATCGCTGAGTTGCAAGAGTTCAACGCGACTGTATTCCCACAGATCAGCTGGCAGGCTCAGGTTGGGGATGGTGTGGGTCAATATTACTCACAACTGCAACCGGCTGTGCGCTATGGCAAAATTTTTGCTGCTGACCGTGATGGTGTGATTGAAGCGTTTGACGAAAAAACCGGTGACAAGGTGTGGGAGAAGGACTTCAGCGAAGCCTTCCGTGACGGCGCGCTGGCTAAAAACAAGGGGGCCCGACTGTCGGGCGGTCTGGTTGCGGCCCGTGACAAACTGTTTGTGGGCAGTGAAAGCGGCGTGCTGGCAGCCCTGAATGCCGAAACCGGTGAGCTGGAATGGCATGCCAGAACCCAGGGCGAACTGCTGTCGCTGCCTACAGTGGCAGAAGACCTGGTGGTGGTTAACACAGGTTCCGGCTTGCTGGAAGCCTTCAATGTGGATACCGGTGAGTCCAAATGGCGTTACGAAGCCCTGATGCCCAGTCTGACACTGCGCGGCACCGGCGGTACCGCGTATGAGGCCGGTGGTTTCTTCGTGGGTACGCCCGATGGCAAAGTGGCTGTGGTGATCAAAGATAATGGTCAGCCCGCCTGGGAGCAGGCGATATACACCCCCAAAGGCGGCAACGAGTTTGCCCGCATGGCGGATGTGGATATGACCCCTTTGATCATCGGTGATAACCTGTACGCGGTCAGCTTCAACGGTAATCTGGTGGCGATGGAAGTGCGCACCGGACGGATCCTGTGGTCGCGCAAGTACTCCAGTTTCCACGATCTGGCGGTTTCAGGTTACAGCCTGTTTCTGGTGGATGACCACAGCCGGGTGTACTCAGTAGACCGTCGCAACGGTCTGGAGCAGTGGAGCAACAGCGAGCTGGCGAACCGCAGTCTGACGGCGCCCGTGCTGTTTAACGATTATATCGTGGTAGGTGACTATGAAGGTTACCTGCACTTCCTGGATCGCAACAATGGCAACATTGTTGGCCGCATCCGGATTGACAGTGATGGTTTGTACAGTACGCCTGTGGTGGCCGATGGCAAACTCTATGTGCAAGGTCGCAGCGGTGAGCTGGCGGCAGTGACACTTCCATAAGTAAAGCGAACGCTTTATAGAGCCCCTGGAAGTGCTTCCGGGGGCTTTTTATTGAAAAGAGGCAAAACATGATCCCAGTAGTGGCCCTGGTGGGTCGCCCCAACGTGGGGAAATCGACCCTGTTCAACCGACTCACCCGCACCCGTGATGCGCTGGTGGCTGACTACCCGGGCCTGACCCGGGACCGTAAGTATGGCCGGGCATTTTTGTCAGGCTACGAATTTATCGTAGTCGACACCGGGGGTATCGACGGTACCGAGGAAGGCATTGAAACCAAAATGGCGGAGCAGTCGCTGGCAGCGATTGAAGAAGCCGATGTAGTGCTGTTCCTGTGTGACGCCCGTGCCGGTCTGACCGCTGCCGATATGGCGATTGCCCAGCATCTGCGCAGCCGCGAAAAAACCACCTTTGTGGTGGCCAACAAGGTTGATGGTATCGATGCTGACTCCGCCTGCGCCGAATTCTGGTCGCTGGGTCTGGGTGAGGTCTACCAGATGGCGGCGGCTCAGGGACGCGGCGTGACCAACATGATTGAATACGCGCTGGCACCTTACGCGGAAGCACTGGGTGTGACCCGTGATGGCGACGAAGAAGACGCTGTTGACGAGCGCGAGTACACCGAAGAAGAAGCCGAAGCCGAGCAGGCCCGTTTGCAGGCACAGCCTATCAAACTGGCCATTATCGGTAAGCCGAACGTCGGTAAATCCACACTGACCAACCGTATTCTGGGTGAAGAGCGGGTGGTGGTCTACGATGCACCGGGCACCACCCGTGACTCCATCTACATTCCGATGGAACGCGACGGTCGTGACTATGTGATTATTGATACCGCCGGTGTGCGTCGTCGCTCCAAGGTGTATGAAGCGGTTGAAAAGTTCTCGGTGATTAAGACCCTTAAAGCGGTGGAAGATGCCAACGTGGTGCTGCTGGTAATTGATGCCCGAGAAGGCATCGCAGAGCAGGATCTGGGATTGCTCGGCTTCGTGCTGAACGCCGGTCGTGCGCTGGTGATTGCAGTAAACAAGTGGGATGGTATCGATCAGGGCGTGAAAGATCGCGTCAAGAACGAGCTGGACCGCCGTCTGGGCTTTATCGACTTTGCCCGCATTCACTTTATTTCTGCGCTGCATGGAACAGGTGTCGGTCACCTGTTCGAGTCCATTGAAGAAGCTTATGAGAGTGCGACCCGTCGTGTGGGCACCTCCATGCTGACCCGCATCATGCAGATGGCGCAGGATGATCACCAGCCGCCGCTGATCAACGGTCGCCGGGTGAAGCTCAAGTACGCCCACGCCGGTGGTTACAATCCGCCGATTGTGGTGGTGCACGGTAACCAGGTCACCAAGCTGCCGGATTCTTACAAGCGCTACATGATGAACTACTTCCGCAAGTCGCTCAAAGTGGTGGGTACGCCTATCCAGCTGCGCTTCCAGGAAGGGGATAACCCGTTCGAGGGTAAAGGCGAGAAGCTGACCCTGAGTCAGGAGCGCCGCCGCAAGCGCATGATGGCCCACATCAAAAACAAAAAAAGCTAATGGCTTATCACAAAAGGAACCCCAGGGTTCCTTTTGTTTTTTTACATTGCCCCTCTCCGGGCGGTGGTCAATAATGCCCTGGCGCATGCCGGTGCAGAATCTGCCGGCTGACTGCAGGATTGCTTCTAAGTGGCGGGCGGTAGTAATAGCAATTTCATCTAATCGTTGAGCTGTTTTGGCGGGAGTTCAATGCGTTTGAGACAAGGTCATTAACCGCTCCTTGGCATCGGCACCTGCGTGGCTCTACCTGCTGCATCCATGCCGTCGTGCGTTAAAGACATTCACCACATTCTTGTGGCCTGCGAGCTGGCGAAGTCATAGTGGTGCTATGTCAGGGCGGCTCTGCACAGTATCAAGCGCATTGAAACCGGCTCTGAATTGATCAAACTATTACTGAAGTTGGTGGAAGGCAGTTGATCACCCGATCGTTCATTGCCCGGCGTTTGAGAGACAACCAAATAGTCGATAGTCCGTTATTGGATAGCAGGGCCGGATGCCCAGAGCCAGTGTGAATACAGGAGAGCAACATGGGACAGGACGATACCCGACTTCGCGCAATTATCGAAAGCCTCAGGCAGAATGATGGCTGGCGAGCTGACAGGTCACAAACAGTGTTGCCCAAACACCGCAAGATGGCAGGCGGTGCGTTTTTGTTCCTGCGTGGCGCGGCGCCTCTGATGTATGCCGACATCGCCGCCGGGCGTTTTAATCTGCCGCCTGATCTAGAGCGGGTGCCGCTGACCATGATTATGGGCGATTGTCACCCGGCCAATTTCGGTTTTTTTACTGAAGAAGGGTCCCATGGCGATCGGGTTGTATTTTCTGCCAACGATTTCGATGATGCCTGCGTCGGCTTTGCCCACTGGGATTTGGCCCGTTTTCTCGTGGGACTGCTGATGTGTCAGCAGCAGGCACAAGTCGGTGATATGGCCGCGGGCTGTTCGGATGATGCTCCCGCTAACTTGTCCCCTGAATCGCTGACCGACAGCATGGATGCGTTTCTCGATGCGTATCTGCTTACCTGTGCTCAGTGCCGTGACGACAGGCGCGCGGTATATCGGGCATCCCATGATTTTGCTGACAGCCATATTCTTGCCCGTGCAGAGAAAAAAGCGATAAAGCGGGCGGCCGGCGGGCACCGTTTCCTGACCAAAAGCACGCTGGCAAAAGAGGTGGATGTCAGTTGTTTACCGCTCAGGTTCAAAGATAATCCGGCGCGTGTTGTGAGGCTGGCTCCCGAACTATATGAACAGCTGGAGCAGGCGCTGGCACCCTATGTTGACGACTGCATTCTGGATATGGTGCAGCGCCTCAATGCCGGCACCGGCTCAGTCAATATGGCCCGCTATTATCTGCTGGTTGGCCCGCGCCGGCAGAGTCTGGCGTCCCTGAACCTCTGTCATATTGTGGAAGTTAAGCAGCAACGTCAGGCCGCTCCTCTTGGCTGTTTTGCCGGGCTCTCTGCCATCAACCGTTTAACTCCGGCTCATCTTACTGCCCGATGCCAGCGGCAGATGCAGCGCAGTGCGGACCTGGTGTTGGATGATCTCATCTGGCGGGGGCAACACTATCTGGTGCGCTCGCGACATCACGCCAGAGTGAGTGTCGACCCGCTGGCGTTGTGTTCTTTGGATAATCAGGCACTCAACCAATATGCTTCGGCCTGTGGCGAGGCGCTGGCCAGGATCCATTGTCGCGGTGATCGGCGGTCAAACGAGTTTGAGTGGCAGATGACGCAGCAATTGCCCGCGCAACGTCAGGCGCTGGTGCAGGCATGTCTTGACTATGCGCAGCTGATCCGGGACGACTATCGACGGTTGGCCGACCTGCTGGAGCCGGAGTCTGAACATGGCTAAATGGTTACTGGTGCTCAGCAGCTTGCTGTCTTTGCCGGCTTTAGCGGACTGGCGGGATGCCGACTATGTGCTCAGGGCCTTTGAACTTATCGCCCTGAATAACGAATATGAGGCGCAGTCATTTCCGGTGCGCAAGTGGCGTCAGCCGCTGAAGGTGTGGCTGGATCACCGGGTGGGTGATAAAGCGCTGCATACGCAGCTGGTGCAGCTGCATCTGGCGCATCTGGCTGAGGTGACCGGACATCCTGTTGAGCTGGTATCGCAAAAAGAGCAGGCGAATGTCCGGGTACTGTTTACCAAACAGGCCAGCTGGCAGGCAGAAACCCGTGCGCTGGCAGGCGCAGGCAGTGAAAATTTGCCGTTTCATGGTGCTGTGTGCCTGGGGCATCTGTGGATGACACCGGGCTATGAGATCCGCCGGGCATTGGTGGTTATCCCGGTGGATCAGGCAAGAATGCACGGTAAGCTGGTGTCCTGTGTGGTGGAGGAGTTGGCTCAGGTGATGGGGCTGCCCAATGACTCCACTGAGGTGTTTCCCTCAGTATTCAACGACGCCTCCAAAGATCAGATGTTGTCACCGCTGGATGTCACATTGCTGCGATTGCTGTACTTGCCTCAGTTGACGCCGGGCATGCAGGCGCCTGCGGTCAGGCGCGCCCTGAGTGATTGGTTAACGGCCAATCCCGACTGGGCAGCGCAATCTTTGTCATTAACGCTGGAGGCGGGATTGCGCAAACAATTGGGACTCAGGTAATGCAGAGAACAAATTACAGGCGCAATGTCATCCGTTTTACTGCATTTACAGCTGAAGCTGATAATCCCTATCTAAATTGCGTGTTTTGCACTTGGCTTGTCCGGTATCTTCCGTTAGGGTTTTGAGTTGGGATTGCACCGACCCGATTGGACACATCAGTCTGTCGATCGCGTCAGGTTGTGGTGCAGACAATGATGACTGCCACTGAGGAAAATCCTATGCTAACCACCCGGCGATGGCTGCTGCCGCTGCTGTTTACCTCTGTCGTCAGTACGCCACTGATGGCTAAAAATAATCCGGCAGACAATGCCCAGTACGAGAAGAAATTCCCCAATCAATACGGCACCTGGTTGCAAACCGGAGAAAGCAAAGCGCTGGATGACGCGCTGGGTAATGACCCCAATCTGGTCATTCTCTGGGCAGGTTACGGTTTTGCCAAGGATTACAACGCACCACGCGGACACTTATATGCGGTGACCGATGTGCAGACCACTCTGAGAACCGGCGCGCCGATGAAAGCGGATGAAGGCCCTATGCCGATGGCCTGCTGGAGCTGCAAAAGCCCGGATGTCCCCAGACTGATTGAAGGCGAAGGGGAAGCGGAATATTTCAAAGGCAAGTGGGCCAAAGGTGGTCCTGAGATCACCAACAGCATTGGCTGCGCTGACTGCCATGAACCCGGCACGCCCAAACTCAGGGTCAGCCGTCCCTTTGCCGAGCGCGCCTTTGAAACTCTGGGAACACCTTTTGCCAAGGCTGACCGTACCCAGAAGCAGAATATGGTGTGTGGTCAGTGTCACGTTGAATATTACTTCGAGAAAACCGCCGAGCGTCCGAACTGGGTTAAATTCCCCTGGGATTTGGGCACCACGGTGGATCAAATCGAAGTGTATTTTGATGGTATAGGGTTCAGCGACTGGACCCACCAACTGTCCAAAGCCCCCATGCTTAAAGCCCAGCATCCCGGCTATGAAACCACTATGCTCGGTGCCCATGGCCGTAATGGCGTGTCCTGTACCGATTGCCACATGCCCAGAGTGCAGAATGAAAAAGGCAAGTGGTTTACCAGTCACAAAGTCGGTAATCCGTTGGATCAGTTCTCTGATACCTGTGAAAAATGTCATACCCAGGACAAGGAGTACTTTGTTGAGCAACTGAAATCCCAGAAAGCCAGAGTTGCACAGCTGAAAAAAGAAGCGGAAGCACAACTGGTGCAGGCGCACTTTGAAGCGGCCGCCGCTTGGGAAGCCGGTGCCACCGAAGAGCAGATGGCGCCAGCGCTGATGGATATCCGTCATGCTCAGTGGCGCTGGGACTTTGCGATTGCTTCTCATGGGGTATTTGCCCATGCACCGCAGGAAGCGTTGCGGATCCTGGGAACGTCCATCAACAAGGCTGCCGATGCCCGGGTGAAGCTGGTGCGGATCCTGGCACAAAATGGTGTCACTGCAGCCGTGACTATCCCGGATATTTCCAGTGAAGCCAAAGCACAGGCCGTGCTGGGCATGGATATGGATAAGATGAATGCCGACAAGGCGATCTTCCTCAAGGAAGTGGTGCCTGTGTGGGAGGCCGAGTACAAGGCCAGGAATGGCGGCTGATGAGCCTGAATTGGTAAACGAAAAAGCTGAGGTTCGCCTCAGCTTTTTGTTTTGTGCGTTGGGATTTCCTGTCGCAAATTAAGGCAAAGCCTCAAGCCCGCCCAGGGCATCCATCGCCATGAACAGTGGCGGTTGCAGAATTGTGCGCTGCACATTAGCTTAAAGGGAAATACTAATAATAAGTTAAGGGTTTGCGCTTATGGCTTCCAGCCGCGTTCTGCTGCTTTATGCTCATCCTTCTCCCCACCGCAGTGAAATCAATCAGCCGCTGTTTCAGGATGCCGCCGCAGTGATTGATGTCAGCCGGGTGGATCTGTACCGCGAATATCCCAGATTCAACATAGATATCGATGTCGAGCAGCAAAGATTGCTGGAACATGATGTGGTGATATTTCAGTTTCCCCTGTATTGGTATTCCACGCCTGCTCTGCTCAAAGAGTGGCAGGATCTGGTGCTGGAATACAATTTTGCCTATGGCGTTCAGGGCACGGCGCTCAAAGACAAGCGCTTTTTGTGTGCTCTCACTGCCGGAGCCCCTGAGCATGCCTACCAAAGCGGCGGCATCAATCACTATGATTTGAACGAGCTGCTCAGGCCCTTGCAACAGATGGCCAATCTCACCGGCATGCACTGGCTGCCACCGTTTGTGCTGTATGGCGCGCGCACGGCGGCCCAAAGCGCCAGATTGAGTGAGCACAGGCATCAGTGGCGAATACTGCTTGAAGGCCTGGTGGCCAATCGCTGGTCGCTGGCGCAACTGACACAGCCTCCGACAATCAATGAGTTGCTGGCTGAGCGGGGAGCCTTGGCATGACCGAATATTTTTTGCAGGGATTTATCTATCTGGTCGCGGCGGTGATCATGGTGCCTGTGGCCAAACGACTGGGGCTGGGTTCGGTACTGGGGTATCTGATTGCCGGCGTGGTGATAGGCCCGATCACCGGGCTGGTGGGCAGTGAAACCACCACGATTCAGCATTTTGCCGAATTTGGTGTGGTGATGATGCTGTTTCTGGTGGGGCTGGAGCTGGAGCCGCGCAATCTGTGGGAAATGCGTAACCGCCTTGTTGGACTGGGCGGTTTGCAGGTCGGGGGGACTGCGCTGCTGCTGGGCGGCATTGCGCTACTGCTCGGGCAAGTCTGGACTGTGGGACTGGTGATCGGCCTGATTTTTTCACTGTCGTCCACCGCCATCGTGCTGCAAACCTTCAGTGAGAAGGGGGTGTCCAAAACCGAAGGGGCGCAGAATGCTTTTTCAGTACTGCTGTTTCAGGACATTGCCGTCATCCCCATGCTGGCATTTATCCCTTTGCTGGCGCTGCCTGAGCTGACTCAATCTGCGCAGCAGCTGGCCGCCGGTGCCGAGGCACACGACAGCCTGAGTCTGGTGGCAGGGCTGCCGGGCTGGGCTTATGGCCTGGTGATTATTGCTGCGATTATGGCGCTGGTGGTGGGGGGGCACTTCCTCAGTAGGCCACTGTTTCGGTTTGTGGCCTCATCCGGCCTCAGAGAGATCTTCACTGCCACGGCGCTGATGTTGGTGGTGGGTATTGCGGCGCTGATGAGCCTGGTGGGGCTGTCACCGGCGCTGGGAACCTTCCTTGCCGGAGTAGTGCTGGCCAACAGTGAATTCCGACATGAACTTGAGTCCAATATCGAGCCGTTCAAAGGGCTGTTGCTTGGGCTGTTTTTTATCACAGTGGGCGCTGGCATCCAGTTTTCTTTGTTGTTTGAACAGCTGTGGCTGGTGCTTGGATTGACCCTGGCTGTGATGCTGCTTAAGGGGCTGGCGCTGTATCTGCTGGCATTGCTGTTTCACATCCGCGGCAGCGATCGCTGGCTGTTTGCCCTGAGTCTGGCGCAGGCGGGTGAGTTCGGCTTTGTGCTGCTGGGATTCTCGGTCCAGAACCATGTATTGCCCTCCGGGTTGGCGCAGACCCTGTCCATGGTGGTGGCACTGTCGATGTTGCTCACTCCGGCGCTGTTTATCCTGTATGACAAGGTGATCATGCCGCGTTTTGAGGAGCAGGTTAATCAGAGCCAGCCGGATGATATTGACGAGATGGGCACAGTGATTATTGCCGGTGTCGGCCGTTTCGGGCAGATAGTCAATCGCCTGCTGGTGAGCAACGGCGTGAATACCGTGGTGCTGGACTATCAGGCCGGACAGGTAGACAACCTGCGTAAAATCAATGTGCGTGCGTATTACGGCGACGCTACTCAGCCGGATCTGCTGCACACTGCCGGGATTGCCGAGTGTGAGTTGCTGGTGGTGGCCATCGATAACCCGGAGGCCAGCGTCGAGCTGGTGCGTTATGTCAAACACAGCTATCCCCAAGTGCAGATCCTCGCCCGGGCGTTTGACCGTGGTCATGGCTATCAACTCAGGCAGGCCGGGGCGGATGTGATTGAGTCAGAAACCTATTACAGCGCGCTGGAAATCGGTGCTTCCGCCCTCAGAAAGCTGGGCTGTCATCCGTTTTTGGTGGAGCAGCAAAAAGAAGTGTTCAAGCGGATTGAGGACCGGCAGTCCGATGAGCTGTATCAGGCCTGGCTGGCGGCCACTGAATCCGGTGAAAAATTCAGCCCTTATTACCGCGACCTGTTTATGCAGCTGGAAGAACATATGAAAGCGGCCATGGAGGCTGACCGCAGTGACCGTCACTCTCTGGGGGAGCGGGGCTGGACGCCGCCGCCCAAAGGTTATGCTGAAGCATTGACTCAGGAAAACACTCCATAGCGACATGCAGTTAGCTTTGTGATTGGGCAAATCCGCCCGGTTGGTGAACGTTTTGGTGCGGATTGGCAAAGTTGTCTACTGGCTTGTTTTGAATTGGACCTCAAATAATGAAAACACTGTCTGCATTTTTTCTATTACTGCCGCTACTGATGGGCGCGGCCACAGGCGCGAAGCCGGAGCGCAGCGCCGGGGTGGAACTGGTGATCCTCGGTATCGCACAGGATGCAGGTTATCCCCAGGCCCTTTGTTATCGGCCGCACTGCATTGCCGCATGGGAGGACAAACAACGTCGGAAAATGGCGACCTCTCTGGGGGTGGTTGATCATCTTAATCAATCACAGTATCTGTTTGAGGCAACGCCCGATTTGCCTGAGCAGCTGTATTTATTGCAGCAGCGCTGGTCGGCCCCTGAGTATCAGCTTGGCGGGGTCTTTTTGACTCACGCGCATATGGGCCACTATACGGGATTGATGTATTTTGGCCGGGAGGTGGCATCCACCAAGGCGTTACCTGTGTACGCCATGCCCGTCATGAGCCGATTTTTAACGCAGAATGGTCCCTGGTCCCAGCTGGTTACGTTAAAAAATATCAGTCTGCAGCCGCTGGCGGACGGCAAGGCTGTGACTGTGGGGAACATCAGGGTGACTCCGCTGCGGGTTCCCCATCGGGATGAATTCAGCGAGACGGTTGGTTATTTCATTCAGGGGCCAGACAAAACGGCGTTGTTTATTCCGGATATCGATAAGTGGGACAAGTGGGGAACGGATATCGCCGCCTTGATCCCAGAGGTTGACTATGCCCTGCTGGATGCCACTTTTTACAGTGCAGACGAGTTGCCCGGCCGGGCGATGGCGGAAGTGCCTCATCCTCTGGTGCTGGAGTCCATGGCCAAATTTGAACATTTGCCGGCATCGCAGCGGGATAAAATCATCTTTATCCACTTTAACCACACCAATCCGTTGCTGAATGGCGCAAGTGAGGAGTATCGCCGGGTCACCGGCGCGGGTTTCCATGTAGCCCAGGAGGGGCAGAGATTGAGCCTGTGAGCGACTGGCTTGCCTGAGCGTTTGGCTGGCTAAGCAGGTAACGTGTTGGCTATCGTCAGACAAGGCGGCAATGCCGCCTTCCCCGAACCCCTTTAAGCGATTGTGACTTTTTCCACAATCACCGGCTCTTTGGGCACATCGTCATGGCCGAATTTGGAGCCTGTTTTCACCCTGGCGATGGCATTGACCACATCCATACCTGCGGTCACTTTACCGAATACACAATAGCCCCAACCACGATTGGTGGTGGCAAAGTGATCCAGAAAATCATTATCTTCCAGATTGATAAAGAACTGAGCCGTGGCCGAGTGAGGCGCATCGGTGCGGGCCATGGCGATAGAGCCGGTGACATTTTTCAGGCCACGGTTGGCTTCGTTGACAATCGGCTCATGGGTCTCTTTTTCGCGCATTTCCGGGGTGAAACCGCCGCCCTGGATCATGAAACCGTCGATCACCCGATGGAAGAGGGTGTTGTCGTAGAAACCTTCTTCACAGTATTTGAGGAAGTTTTTGGCGGTCACCGGGGTGGTGTCCATATCCAGCTCTATTTCAATGTCGCCGAAGTTGGTGTGAAAGGTAATCATGGTCTGACTCTGTCTGTAAAAGTAGGCATTATATCCTTCACAGGCTGTTCCATTACAACAAATGCGAGGCAATATGCCGTTTCTCCCAAAACCCATAGGAATACTGTTGCGGCTGGAAGCGCTGGCTGTGATGCTGGTGGCGTTAATCCTTTACGCCCACTTTCAATTTGGCTGGACAGATTTCGCGCTGTGGTTTTTGCTGCCGGATGTCGCCTTGCTGGGATATTTGGCTGGCAGCAAACTGGGGGCGGCGTGTTACAACACCAGCCACAGCTATCTGGGCCCTTTGCTGTTGCTGGGAATATGGCAACTGGCTGACTCACCATTGGTATTACAGCTTTGCCTAATCTGGTTTGCCCATATTGGGTTTGACCGGGCATTGGGCTATGGATTGAAATTTAACAGCGGCTTTCATGACACCCATTTAGGCAGGATAGGTCGGGCTCGCACTGAAAAGGGGCGAAGTTGACCAATCAGTGAACCATTGTTGTGCAGTATTTGTTTTCCTGTATGAAGGCCCTGGGACTTGATGCAAGCAATAGCCGGATGGCAGGCGGGTATGTGCGCCAATGAGTGAACTTGGGCATAACCGTTGCAGCAGGCTGGCCATACTCTGCAAACGAAACAAGGTTGTGATGACTTTTACCCTCGATGATCTAACCCACCCTCAGGTGCTGGCACTGCTGCAAGAACATTTGCAGGAGATGCATGCCAGCTCTCCGCCTGAAGCTGTGCATGCGCTGGATGTCAGCCAGCTGAAACAGCCTGATATCCACTTTTACAGTCTGTGGCTGCAGGGAGAGCAGGGGGAGCCGGTGCTGGCGGCCTGCGGCGCACTCAAACGTTTGGACGGATGCCTGGGTGAGCTTAAATCCATGCGTTCAAGCAAGGCATGTCGCGGGCTTGGTTATGGCCGGGCCATGCTGAACTTTCTTATCCAGCAAGCCCACGACGCCGGCCTGTCGGCCCTGTATCTGGAAACTGGCACTGCCGCGTATTTTGATGCCGCCAGAGCGCTGTATGCCAGCGCTGGATTCAGGTCCTGTGGCCCGTTCGGGGATTATCCTGAGCATGAGCTCAGCTGTTTTATGAAGCTGTCGCTGCACCAGAATATCTCAGCATGAAATATGCTCTTGTTGGCTGATGATGATTTACAACTAAAGGTATGATTCCCTTCGATTAAAGCTGGTCAAAAGGGACTTTGAGATGCGTCATAAAGGGAAAAAGAGAGTGACTATCAGGGTCGCTGCGGGTGCCATGTTTGTCATAGTGACAGGTCTCACAGCACTGATAGCGATTTCCCTGCAACACAACTATGCAAAGGAAAGTGAGTTGGAGCATGCGCTCAGCAAGTATCGTCAGATTACCGGTGCTGTCACAAAACCGTTGCCCCAACTTGGCTTTGTTGCCATGCATACCACCAGGCAGGCTGCTCGATAATTCGGGTACCGGGGGACATTAAGCCCCGGCAAGCCTCTGGAGCCCTTTTGCTCAGGTGTTGCAAACCAATGACGGTCTTTACGGCATCTAGGTCGCCACCGGAATATATTGTTGATAAGGGCTGTTAGACTCGGATTCCGAGGATGATCTTCACAGTGACTGTTGTCACCTCAGGTGTTTGCTATAGTGGGGATAACCAAGCCGTTTGGCCATATTCTCTGTGCTGCGGTCAATTATGGATAACAGAGGGCATTTTATCTGTTAACCGTTTTTTTAGTGGCACAAGCACCAGCTCTCGGGAGACCTATGAAATTGAGTCTGGGACAATACTATCAGTCACTCTCTGAACATAAGCTCTGGCGGGTGGGCCTGATTGTCTGCGCCGCGATAGTCACGATTGCGGTATTTCAGGACTACCTGCATGCCAGGCGCAATGGCTTCTCTTTCTTTATTTGGGAGTCCCTGTTGTTCAAGGTGTTCTGGATGTTGTTTCCTCCCATCCTATTTGTCCTGAAAAGAATATTGCAATACAGACCAGCCAACTCGGTAGCCCGCATGTCTGTTACTATCATCATTTCAACACTTGTTCATCTGGTGTTGATGGCATTAGTCATCTGGTGTTTGTCCTCTATTTTTCGTGAGCAGAATTACGGCTTCTTTAAAGTTTTGACTTACAGTTTGGCTAATGACCTTGTTGCCGCCATATTAGTCTATGGCTTTTTTGTATGGATGCAGCGGTTTTGGCAAGGCCGGATAGATAGTACAAGCAAAGTAAATAAACCTGGGCCTCTTGAATACTTGCTTATTCAGTCTGGTAAGGAGAAAGCTAGAGTTAATATCAAAGATATTGTCTTTGTAAAAGCGGCTACGCCATACTTGACTATTTATACGGAAAATAAGGATTATCTCTATACCGATACTTTAAAATCTATAACGCATAAATTGAATGACAGGTTTGTCAGGGTCCATCGTTCAAGTATTGTTAATATAGATAAAGTGATTAAATATAAGTCCAGACTAAATGGTGATTATGATTTAACGCTTAAAAACGGGTCGGAAATCAGACTAAGCAGAAATTATGTCAGTGAATTCAAAATCAGGTTTGAATCACATCCTCAGGTTAATCAGTAAACTCATCGTCTTAAACCATTGAGCCTTGACCAACAGAGGTTTGAGCACGACTGTGGGGCAAAACCTAACTTGAGTCCCACAGCGTCATGCAGATTAAAAACACCGATAAGTCCTATGGCACAATCGCCAAGTGGCTGCATTGGACCACAGCGATATTGTTGTTGGCTTGCTATTTATCTATTTACTACCGCAATTGGTTTGCTGAAAGTGATCCTGAAAAATGGGCGGCTAATCAAATTCATTTTTCTGTCGGTATCACCATATTGGTGATAGTCACTTTGCGTATTATCTGGCGTCTGTTAAACCCCTTGCCAATTCCTGAACCTGGCAGCCTGATTGAGCATGTGTGTGCGCGTGTAATGCATTTTATTTTGTATATATCCATAGTTGTTATGCCTGTTACCGGATACCTATCAATTGCCAGCTATTTGTCCAGTGGTAGAGGTGTCATCGAGTATTTCTTTCTATTTGATATAGAAGCTTTTAAAAATATCGGGGTAAGTAATCTGCTTGGTATAACGCTGGAGCAGTTGGAGGAGCCTGCAGAACTAATTCATTATGTTTTGGGGGAGTGGATTTTGTGGGTGTTAATTAGCGGTCACATGTTGGCTGCGCTATACCACCACTTTATCAAAAAAGATAACACCTTATATAAGATGACGTTTGACAAATAATAGAAGGTTCCAACAGGAGATTATTATGGCTGAAATTAAATTGTTGGCTTGGGTTTTGTTATTTGGGTGCGGGAGTACCGTGGCACAGGAGCAAGTTCCGGTTATTGGTGGCCCGTGTCAGGGATGTGAGCTGGTGTTTGTAGACATGCCGGTAGACCTGAGCGTCAGTTCCAGACTGACACCTGTGGAAGAACCCGGCAGTCCACTTGTCATTGATGGCAAGGTGTGGCGAACCGATGGGACACCCGCTGGCGATATCATTGTGTACGCGTACCAAACCGATGCCAGTGGCACCTATCCTAAAGGAAGTACTCAGCATGGTCGACTGCGTGGCTGGACTAAGACAGACAACGCGGGGAGCTACAGGTTTGAGACGATACGGCCCGCTGCTTATGCCGGTCGCAATATCCCCCAGCACATTCATATGCATATCATTGAGCCGGATAAGGGAACCTACTATATCGATGATATTACCTTTGATGATGATCCTTTACTGACTAAAGGGCAAAGAGACAAAAAGCGTTGTCGAGGGGGATGCGGTGTCAGCCATCCGCAGCAAGATGGGCAGGGGGTCTGGCATGTCAGTCGGGATATTACTCTGGGTAAGAATATACCTGAATACCAATAGTATTGGAGACGAAGTTTGTCGTTGGAGCAAGCGGCTTTTGCAACTGCGATGGTGATACGAATGAAGGCAAATAAAAAGCCCGACAATGGAGACGCTGCCGGGCTTTTGATTTCACACTAGGCGAATTTTAGAAAGGTTTGAGAACTGGCATAGGGTTGCCTGTCAGAAGGTCGGGAAGGTGGCGAAGCCTTCCCGGCCTTTGTCATTCTCAGGCTTTGATAACCTTCACAGTGGCGCTGCCATCTTCATGTTGGTACACACCGTGAATGTCGGTTTCGAAACCTGGGTAGTGCTGGCCGATTTCACACAGCATCACCAGGAAGTCCAGCACAGGACGTGAAGCGTCAGTCACCATTTCACCTGGCAGTACCAGAGGTACTCCTGGTGGGTAAGGCAGGATCATGTTGGCACTGATGCGACCGACCATTTCCTGCAGGGCCACTTCTTCGATGTTGCCGCGCAGCTCTTCCTGCCATGCAGCGTGAGGAGTCAGCTTCATTTCTGGCAGTACGTCAAAGGCTTTGAACATCAGCTCAGGTAGCTTGTACTGGGCAGTCAGTTTGTGGATACCCTGTGCCAGCTCCTGAATACGCATATCTTTGTAGAAAGCAGGATCTTCTTCGTACAGAGAAGGCAGCATGGTCTTGATGGTCAGGTTCAGATCGTAACCACGTTTGAACTCAGTCAGTGCACGCAGCAGCTGCATGGCTTTTGGCTTGTCGATACCGATAGAGAACAGGAACAGCATGTTGTATGGACCGGTTTTCTCAACCACGATGCCATGCTCATCCAGGAACTTGGATACGATAGAAGCAGGGATACCGGTTTCGGCCAGTTCACCGTTTTCAGTCATACCTGGAGTCAGGATGGTGACCTTGATTGGGTCAAGGTACATGTGCTCGTCATCGATGTTCTTGAAGCCGTGCCAGCTGTCGTTTGGATCCAGCTTCCAGCATTCAGTCTTGTCGATGTTTTCAGGCTGCCACACGTCGAAGAACCAGGAGTCGGCTTCGCTGCGCAGACGCTTGATCTCTTTACGGAAGCGAATAGCGCGGTCGATAGATTCCTGAATAAGACGCTTACCACTGTTACCCCGCATCATGGCGGCAGAGATCTCAGCAGAGGCCACGATACCGTACTGAGGTGAAGTGGAAGTGTGCATCATAAAGGCTTCGTTGAAAGACTCTTCTTCAACATCACCCTTAATGTGGATCATAGAAGCCTGAGAGAAGGCCGCCAGCAGCTTGTGAGTAGACTGGGTTTCGTAGAACACACGGCCTGGCATGGCTTCGCCGCTCATACCACACTTGCCTTCATAGATAGGGTTGAAGTTGGTGTATGGCACCCAGGCGGAATCGAAGTGGATGTACTTGGTTTCCAGTGTGTCTTTGATGAACTTGGTGTTGTAGAACAGACCATCATAGGTGGAGTTGGTCACCACTGCGTAGTTAGGCATGGTCGCGCCTGGGGTGGCAGCGACTTTTTCAGCGATAACAGTCTTGGTGAACTCGCTCTGTGGGATACCACCCAAAATACCGTAAGCGTTACGGGTAGGGCGGAAGTAAATTGGAGTCACGTCTGACATCATCATCAGGTGAGTCAGGGATTTGTGACAGTTACGGTCAACCAGTACAGTGCTGCCGGCTGGCGCTGAGTACATACCCACAATCTTGTTGGCAGTGGACGTACCGTTGGTCACGATGTAAGAGCGGTCAGCATTGAAAGTACGGGCAATATACTCTTCGGCCTCTTTATGTGGACCTGTGTGATCCAGCAAGGAGCCCAGTTCAGGCATAGAGATGGAGATATCTGCCTTGAAGGTGTTGGCGCCATAGAAGTCGTAGAAAATACTACCGGCAGGGCTACGGTTGAACGCGGTACCACTCATGTGGCCTGGTGTACAGAAGGTGTATTTACCTTCTTCTGCATACTTGAACAGTGCCTTGGTCAGTGGTGGCAGGATAGCGTCTTTGTAAGCTTCAACAGCTTGCTTGATCTTCACGCTGATATCAGCGGCAGAGTTCAGGGTGTACTCGAAGTAGTGGATGTTCAGACGCAGATCAGTCAGGGAAATATCCAGAGTGGACTGCTCATTGGCAAAGGTGAACAGTGGCAGCTTTTCGTTCAGGCCGTTCACTGTTTTGCACAGATCCATGGAGTAGGTATCCCAGTCGAAAATCACACCACAGATACGGGCATTGTTTTCAATCAGTTTAATCAGGTCCTGCTCATCTTGAGGGTAAACCACCTGGAAGCCTTTGCTTTCCAGTTGGGCTTGCAGTTCTTTAACAGGCACCTTTTTAAACAGTGCCTCCACATGGTTCATTACAGCGATAATATTCATCTGAATTTCTCCAGGGTGAGTGAGGGCGCACTCCCCGTAAAAGACAGGAAGAGGAGAGTGAGCCGTTAATAATTAAGAAGTTTTAAATCAGTAACTTGGGGTGGATGATGCGGATGAAAGCTCATCCGCACTTTCCGGGTATTTGCTCGCGGGATTAGTGAGCGGCGGCTTCTTTGTTGTCGTCGCCTTTGATCTTGTTGGCAGCACGTTCGATGTGTTGTCTCAGGCCCAGTTTGCGGCCGTAGAACATGAACACTGCCAGTGACACGATGAAGGTCGCACTCAGGGCGTGTGGGTCAGCGCCGACCAGGGCGATGAAACAGAACACACAGGCCACACCGGAGAACAACATCACGAAACCGTTGCGGGTAGTCATACCTTCGTAGCGGATCATGTTCACTGCGGAGTAGAAGTAAGGCAGCATGGTCAGCAGCACGGCGTCAGAAGACAGTACGTTGAACAGGTCAGAGGCATGGCCGTCGCCTGAGCTCAGTACGGTGATGGCAATCATCAGCACAGTCATCATGACAGAAGCCATAATCAGACCTTTCTTGGGTACGCCTTTCTCATCCACTTCACCGAAGACTTTAGGGAAGTTGCCGTCGTTGGCAGCACGCTTACCGGCTTCACCAACCAGCATCATCCAGCTGCCCAGAGAGGTGAAACAGGCCAGTGCAGTAAAGGCAGCCACGAATGGTGCAGTCCACTTACCGAATACTTCAGAGGTCGCCAGCGCAAATGGAGCACCTGAGGCAGCCACTTCAGAGGCAGGGAACATACCGGCGATAACCTGAGTAGACAGGATGTACACCAGACCGGCCAGAGCAGTACCCAGCATGGTTGCCAGCGGTACGGTGCGACGTGGGTTGTCCACCAAACCGGAAGATACCGCAGCAGATTCAACACCAACGAACGCCCACAGGGTGATCAGTACCGCGCTGACGATAGCGTGGGAGTCACTGCTGTGAGAAGTGTTCCAGTTTTGGGTATACAGTGCGGGGTCAAAATGCGTCCAACCGGCCAGTGCAGTACCAACTACAGGAATAAGGATCAGTACCAGACCAATGGTACACAGACGACTTACCCAGCTGCCGCCCAGCAGGTTGATAAAGGTAAAGATCCATACTGCAGCAATAGTGGCGATGGCAGCAGGGATGGTTTCGTTCAGTACAGGGAAGAAAACAGACAGATAAGACACACCGGTAATGGCGATGGCCAGGTTACCAATCCAGTTGGCGTGGTAATACAGCACACCGGTCTGGAAACCGAAGGCAGGAGAAATTTCACCTGCATAAGCGATTGGACCACCTTCCTGAGGGTTGTTGGTACCCAATCTGGCGTAAACAAATGCCAGACTCAGTGCGCCAACCAGGCAGATAATCCAACTGTAAATTGAAATTGAACCGACTTGAGCGAGTGTGGAGGGCAGCAGCGCGATACCGCTACCCATCATGTTACCGGCTACCACACCGGTACAGGCAATTAAGCCAATCTTCTTTGCGGACATACTGTCTCCATTTCAGCTAATCCCAATCCGCCTGGATAGAAGAGTGAGGGGGAGCGGTTTGCAGCTGTTCTCTTCAGGAGAAACTGCATTGGGCTCTGGTGCGCTCTGCTATTCATGTGAATTGGAGGTTGAGTTGCTTATTCGCCGGATCTCCCTGTTACCTGTGTCAGCGTGGGTATAAAAGGGAGCGAAGCGCGGCGGAGCAATCGCCTCGGTACATCCCCCGTATGCCTTGTGTGAAGGGGGAAGCACCTGTTTCGGAGGCAAGATTACGCCCGGATTTCCGCTTGGTGAAATCATGGTTTGGTCAATGACAAAAAGATGAGCCAGACTTGATGGCAGGTAAAATAAACCCAATAAAACCAATGGGTTTATAATTTATCTGGAAAATATCAAGGTGAAATCAAGGTGAAATCAAGGTAGAAAGATGAAGGTTATAAACCGGGTTTATGTCGGCTTGAGAGGAGGTTTATTGCCATTTGGGGCAATGGCGGGGGACCAGGATGTTGTGATGCCCGTATCACCCTGGCTGTTGCTGAAAAATTGGCAAGCTTCACTTGTCGAACACTAGTGGTTTTAGGTGGTTTT